>JBNMGK010000040.1:0-13367 GCA_050872205.1 Enterocloster sp. | reverse complement strand
GTATCGTAGACAACGTAGATACAGTTGCTTCTATTTACATGGCTGTATGCAAGTCCACTCCATTAATGAGAAAGATCATTACTATTACAGGTGATGCTGTGGCAGAGCCACAGAACTTTAACGTAAAACTGGGAACCAACTATCAGGAACTGATCGAAGCTGCAGGAGGCTTCAAGACAGAACCTGAGAAGATCATTTCCGGTGGTCCTATGATGGGACAGGCCCTGTTTACTGTAGATGTGCCTGTATGTAAGACTTCTTCAGCTTTAACCTGCTTTACAAAAGATCAGGTAGCAGCTTTTGAACCAACTGCATGTATCCGCTGCGGACGCTGCGTAAGTGTCTGCCCAAGCCATATCGTACCGGTTATGATGATGAAGGCGGCTATGAACCATGACTGCGAGACCTTTGAAAAAATCAACGGTATGGAATGTATGGAATGCGGAAGCTGTACATATATCTGTCCTGCAAGACGTCCTCTGACCCAGGCGTTCAAGGAAATGCGTAAAACGGTTGCGGCTAACCGCAGGAAGAAAGGCTAGGAGGGGACAAAAGCTATGAATAAATTATTAAACGTATCTTCATCTCCTCATGTGAGATGCAGTGTGAATACACAAAACCTGATGCTTGACGTAGTGATCGCTATGATCCCGGCAGCAGCTTTCGGTGTATATAATTTTGGCTTCCACGCACTGCTTGTACTTCTGATCACATCAGCAGTTTGTGTGGCAAGTGAATATGTTTACGAAAAACTGATGCATAAGCCGATCACCATTGCAGATGGAAGTGCTCTTGTTACAGGTATGATCCTGGCACTGAACATGCCTCCTCAGATCCCTGTATGGGTACCTGCACTGGGCGGTATCTTTGCTATCATCGTTGTAAAGCAGCTTTACGGCGGACTGGGACAGAACTTTATGAACCCGGCTCTGGCTGCAAGATGCTTCCTGTTAATTTCCTTCGCTGGCATGATGAACAACTTCTCATCTGCAAGACTGGGATTTGACAGCGTTTCCGGAGCTACTCCTCTGGCAGCTATGCGTGCCGGACAGAGCGTAGATCTGGCTTCTATGTTTATCGGACGTATCCCAGGTACCATCGGTGAGGTTTCCACCATTGCCCTTTTAATCGGCGGTATCTACCTGTTAGTACGCAAGGTGATCTCCTGGAGAATTCCGGTGATCTATATTGGAACTGTTGCAGTATTTGTATTTATCTTTGGTGGTTTTGATGTAAATTATGTACTCTGCCAGGTATGCGGCGGTGGTCTTATCTTCGGTGCTTTCTTTATGGCAACTGACTATGTGACCAGCCCCATCACTCCAATGGGACAGATCGTATTCGGTGTTGTTTTAGGACTTTTAACCGGTATCTTCCGTCTGTGGGGTGCTTCTCCTGAAGGTGTTTCCTATGCGATCATTTTAAGCAACCTGTTTGTACCAATGATCGAGCGCGTAACCCTTCCAAAAGCATTTGGAAAGGAGGCAAAGAAGGCATGAAAGGAATTTTAAAAGACGCAGCTATCCTGTTTGTCATCACTCTGATTGCAGGATTTTGCCTGGGTGCAGTTCATGAAGTGACTTTAGAGCCTATTGCAAATGCACAGCTGGCAGCAGCTACCAAAACTTATAAAGAAGTATTCCCTGAAGCAGCAAAATTTGAACAGACCGATGAACTGACAGCAGCAGTAGCAGCATCTGCAGATGAGATCCTGGCTCAGGGCTTTGGAAATGTATCTGTTGATGATGCACAGGTTGCAGAAGCAGAAGACGGTTCTGTTCTTGGATATCTGATCACTGCAAGCTCTACAGAAGGATACAATGGTCTGGTTCAGATCTCTGTAGGTATCACTTCTGAGGGAAATCTGACCGGTCTTGGTTTCTTAAGCATCAGCGAGACTCCTGGTCTTGGTATGAAAGCGAAAGAACCAACATTCAAGGATCAGTTTAACGGAATGAAAGCACAGAAACTGGAAGTAACAAAGACAGACGCAACAGCTGATAACCAGGTTCAGGCAATCAGTGGCGCTACCTATACTTCCAAGGCAGTAACCGGTGCCACAAATGCAGCTATTTACTTTGTGGAAAACTGCGTTGGAAAGTAGGAGGTGTAAGAAATGAACAAGTATACAGAACGTCTTTATAATGGTATCTGGAAAGAGAATCCTATTTTCGTTCAGATGTTAGGTCTGTGTCCTACACTGGCTGTTACCACATCTGCTATGAACGGTCTTGGTATGGGACTTTCTTCTACCGTGGTACTGATCGCAGCAAACTTTATTATTTCCCTTATGAGAAGCATTATTCCGGGAAGAGTTCGTCTTCCAGGAGAGATCGTAATCGTAGCTTCTCTGGTAACTGTCGTAGACATGCTGATGGAAGGCTTTACACCATCTCTTTACAGCGCACTGGGTATCTACATTCCTCTGATCGTTGTAAACTGTATCATCTTAGGCCGTGCAGAGGCATTTGCTATGAAGAACAGCCCTGTTATTTCCGCATTTGACGGAGCAGGCATGGGGCTTGGATTTACCTTCGCCCTTGTTTGTATCGGTGCTGTCCGTGAACTTTTAGGTGCAGGTTCCATCTTTGGTGTAGCCATTATGCCTGCTTCCTATCAGCCTATTTCCATCTTTATCCTGGCACCTGGCGCATTCTTCGTTCTGGCTTGCTTAACTGCACTGCAGAACAAGTTAAAGATGCCTTCAGCAACTAACGGTTCCGCTAAGGGCAAGAAGGCTAAGACCGGATGCTGTGGCGACTGCGCAAGCTGTGCAGAATCAAAGACGGAAGAATAGGAGGTAGAAACGGATGAAAGAGTTACTTGTTATTGCCATTAGCTCCGCATTTGTGAGCAACGTGGTATTAAGCCAGTTTTTAGGCATCTGTTCCTTCGTCGGCGTATCCAAAAAGGTAGAGACAGCAGCAGGTATGGGCGGTGCGGTTATCTTCGTTATCACTATCGCTTCCGTTGTTGCAAGTCTGATCTATCAGTTCGTCCTGAACCCATTGGGACTGGATTATCTGAAGACCATCGTCTTTATCCTTGTAATTGCGGCTCTGGTACAGATCGTAGAAATGTTCTTAAAGAAATGTATGGTTTCCCTGTACAATGCATTAGGTGTATTCCTTCCACTGATCACAACTAACTGTGCAGTATTAGGTGTTGCCCTTACTAACGTACAGAATGGCTATGGCTTCGCTCAGAGCGTAGTAAATGGTGTTGCAACCGCTGTTGGTTACACTGTTTCTATTGTACTCCTTGCTGGTATCCGTGAGCGTATTGAAGGAAATGATATCCCATACAACTTCCAGGGATCTCCTATTGTACTGGTAACTGCAGGTCTTATGGCAATCGCATTTTTCGGATTTTCCGGATTACTGTAGAAGGAGGAGACGAAGATGAACATGACAGCAATTTTGATCGCTGCTGCAGTTATTGCAGTAGTAGGTATCATCGTAGGAATCGGCCTTGGACTTTTCGGTGAGAAGTTCAAGGTAGAAGTAGATGAAAAGGAAGTAGCTATCCGTGAGGAACTTCCTGGAAACAACTGCGGCGGCTGCGGTTTCGCAGGCTGTGACGCATTAGCAAAGGCAATTGCAGAGGGCAAAGCTCCTGCAAATGCATGTCCTGTAGGTGGCGCACCTGTAGGCGAAAAGATCGCTGCTATCCTTGGCGTATCTGCCGGAGCAGCAGAGAAGAAGGTTGCATTTGTTCGTTGTAAAGGTACCTGTGACAAGGTTAAGACTCTTTACAACTACGAAGGTATTGATGACTGTGCAAAGGCATCTGTAGTGCCTGCCGGCGGCCCTAAGGCCTGCAGCTACGGCTGTACTGGTTTTGGCTCCTGCGTAAAGGCATGTCAGTTTGACGCGATCCATGTTGTAGACGGCGTAGCTGTTGTAGACAAGGAAAAGTGCGTAGCCTGCGGCAAGTGTGTTGCTACCTGTCCAAAGGGACTGATCCAGATCGTTCCTTACAGCGCAGAACACTTAGTACAGTGCAGCAGCCATGACAAGGGCAAAGATGTAAAGGCTGCATGTCAGGCTGGATGTATCGGATGTACATTATGTACCAAGCAGTGTGAATCTGATGCCATCCATATGGATAACAACCTTGCATTCATTGATTATGAGAAGTGTACAAACTGCGGCAAGTGCGCAGCAAAGTGCCCTGCTAAGGTTATTCTGTAATGTAAGAAAGATAGCTGTAAAAAAGCTTCAGACGGTGAGAATATCATTGTCTGAAGCTTTTTTGTTGCCATGCATCTGGAAGAAACTGCCAGTGTCAGGCCTTGTAAAGAGTGAATGGGATATAGCATAGACACAGCCGGTTTTTGGTGGTAATCTTAAAAAAGCAGTGCATAAAAAAATGTATGTTATGAAAGGGGATTACTTATGATGATAGAGCAGCTTTGGAGTTTACCGGATATTTTCCGGATCCCGGTACCATTACCAGAAAATCCATTAAAACAGTTAAATGTATATGTTCTGAGGACGAAAGAACAGGCTCTGGTGATCGATACAGGCTTTCGAAGGGAAGAGTGCCGGAAAGCTTTGTGGGAGGGGATCGGTGAACTGGGCCTTGATCTGTCAAAAACATCCCTGTTTTTAACTCATTTACATTCTGACCACACAGGACTTGTGTGGGATTTTGTAGACAAAGGGATCCCGGTGTATATGAGCAAAAAGGAGGTCGATTATCAGAAACGGCTGGACAAGACTGCTTTTAAGAATTTTTTCCCTCGTTATCGAAAAGAAGGTTTTCCAGATGACCTCTTAAAACGTCAGGTTACGGAAAACCAGGGAAGCGCCTACAGTGCCAAACCAGGTTATCCGGTGATACCGGTAGAGGATAACAGTTCCTTTATGATCGGGGAATATGAAGTACAGGCATTCTGTACACCGGGACATACGCCGGGGCACATGGTTTTGTATCTGCCGAAAGAGCAGCTGTTATTTTCCGGGGATCATGTATTATTTGATATTTCACCGAATATCACAAGCTGGCCGGAGGTGGAAGACTCTTTAGGGGACTATCTGGAAAGTTTAAAGCGGCTGCGGGGGCTTCCTGTAAAGGCAGTATTTCCAGCTCACAGAGGCGTCAAAGGGGATCTGAACGCAAGGATCGATGCCCTCTTAGCCCACCATGAAAAACGGCTTGCAGAGCTTAAAACGGCCATGGAACAGTATCCGGGAGCAGGTGCCTATGAACTTGCAGGACATCTGTCCTGGTCCATGAGAGGCCTTTCCTGGGATCAGTTCCCGCCAGGACAAAAGTGGTTTGCAGTGGGAGAGACCATGGCGCATCTGGATCATCTGGCGTGTCTGGCTAAGACAAATAAAGCAGAAAAGAAAGAAGAAAAGTAAAAAGAGAAAATAATATTTCTGGAATAAAGAATTGGCTATATGAAGCGATATGCAGCATATAGCCAGTTTTTTTATTGCCATGAATCTAAAATCCGTCAAAATCACCATTGTGCACGGAGTACAAAAACCAGTTTTTCCGATCCTTAAAGATTGGAATCCAAGGCCAATGAACGGTTTCTTAAATTCCGTTATAATCTGAATCACAAAGAGCAAAGAAAAAGCTAACAGCCAAAAAACACAGTAAAAACAAAAAGCAAAAATAATGTATGGAGGTAACAGATATGACGAAAATGATGAGCCGTGCAGCTGTATTAACAGGGATCCGCCAGATGGAAATGCGGGAATTTCCTATCCCTGAGATCGGAGACGATGACGGTCTGCTGAAAGTAGAAATGGTTGGTGTCTGCGGATCAGACCCGGGTTATTACAGAGGTAAGACAAAAGTACCATTCCCTCTGATCATGGGACATGAGATCGTAGGACGTATTGAAAAGATCGGTGCAAAGAAAGCAAAGCTGGCCGGTGTAAAAGTAGGAGACCGTGTAGTAGTTCAGAACCGTTTTGGCTGCGGCGTCTGCAAACAGTGTATCACCGGTAACTATGAGAAGTGTGTGGATGCATTAGGATACGGCGTATTTGTTCCATGCTCCAAGCCACCGTATCTGTGGGGCGCATACAGCGAATACCTGTATCTGCCGCCAAGAGCTATGATCCATAAAATCGATGAAAGCGTTCCGTTAGAGGCAGCTGTTTTAGCAACTTCCGTAGTAGGAAACTGTATCCGCTGGGTACGTGAGATCGGTGAGTGTAATGTAGGTGATACCGTAGTGATCGCAGGACCTGGACAGCAGGGACTGGCAGCAACCATTGTTGCAAAGGAAAGCGGCGCAAGAGTTATTGTAACAGGTACCAGCAGAGATAAAGAACGTCTGGAACTGGCAAAAGAGTTTGGCGCTGACTATACCATTAACGTAGATGAAACAGATGCATTACAGTTTGTGAAAGACCTGACAAATGGAGAAATGGCAGATTTGTTCTTAGACGTAACCGGTTCACCAAGAACCCTGGAAGCTTCTATTGACTATGTAGGCGTCTTTGGACGTATCGTCGTTCCTGGACTGTATGGTCCACATCCAGCAAGCATTGACTTTGACAAGGTAGTATTTAAGCAGATCAGCATCCGTGGCGCACATGCACAGAGCTATCGTGCAGATGAGGCAGCTGTTAAGCTTCTGGAGTCCAGAAAGTATCCAATCGAGAAAATGGTAACTCACAAGTTCCTGTTAGATGACGCGGAAAAGGCAGTTCTTACTACAGGACGTGAGATCGAAGGAGAAAATCCAATTAAATGTGTCATCATGCCAAACGGTTTTGATGTGGAATAACAGGAGGCATCAATATGGAAAGATTAATTAAAAGCGGAAAGATCGATGAGATCATCTACGCCCGGTTTCAGCCGGGCGAAGATATCCTCTTAGCCTTATATGAGATCTGTGTAGAGAAAAATATTAAAACAGGAGTGATCTTAGACGGAAGCGGAAGCGCAGTGGATTTTACATACCAGCATTTCCCTATCAACGCAAAACTCTGTCCAACCAATGTTTCCATTGGAACCATGGAAGGAAAATGTGAGATCAGCCTTCAGGGAACCATTGGAACCACTGTATGCAACTTACCGGAAGGAGCAGACCCGGACAGCGCAGTATCCGGCGTCCTTCCTACCATTCCAGGACTTACAGATACCAATCTTGATAAATGGCGCTGGACCGGTTCCATGGGCGGTGCAGGAACCCCTTATATCCACGCTCATTGCGTAGCCAGCAATAAGGACTACACAGTATGTGGACACCTGATGCCAGGTACAAAAGTAGCTTCCGGAGATCCGAAAAAGCCTTCTCATTTTACTGTGATCATTGCAAAGACCAGCGGCGTAGAGCTGCAGGCAACTTATGATCATGAGATCGGCTTCTATCAGAACCTGGTAGACACAGATGATGCAAAGGAGGAGTAAGGTTGAACAGCTTTTTTGTAGAAGATAAGGATATTGCCAATTTTTCCAGTCATGTACATGTAGATAATCAGGAAGGCCTGCTCTTAACTTACCAGTCTGATGATGAAGTGATCCGGAAACTGACACCGCCTCATTTTGAACTTCTTGACACCACTGTAAATGCTTATATCTGCCAGATCAAAAATCCAAGCTTTGGCGGACCATTTATGGAGTCATGTATCTGGTTCCGTGTTCGTTACGGCGAAAAAACGGGAAATTACTTCCTGTGCCTGCTTCTTCACGGACCAGGTGAAGAGTGCGGAAAGATCATCGGCAGAGACTGCTGCGGCCTTCCAAAGAAGACCACGGAAAAGATCGAGATCCGCCGCATGGGAAAATATGCCACAGCGAAAGTAGTACGCCACGGCGTCACCCTTATGGATGTAAAGGTAGAGCTGGACGGAGCTTATAATGACGAGTCTGCAGTTCTTCGTATCGGCGATCACAAAGCAGGAGAGACCTTTAGCAGCATCAATCTGTTCCACAAAGTGGACTTAAATCCTACAAAAACCGGTGTGGAATTTCAAAATGCCAGACTTATGTATACAGAATACAAAAATACCTGTCAGGCCTTTGAAAAAGGCAAGTTAGAGATCGCAATGAACTCATCACCAGATGACCCATATGGGGAATTAAAGGTAGTAAAACCATTAGGTGCAGCCTGGTACAAATATGGTGACTGCATCCGCGTAGACGCAGGCCTTTTAACACCTATTGATACAAAGAAAGTAATGCCATATCTGATGACGAGTTTATATGACCGCTCCATGATGGGAGACGGCGGAACCTGTCTGGATATTTAACAGATCCCGGGAAACAGCATTTTTAAGGATCTTAAGGAGGAGAGCGAAACAATGAGAAATATGTATAAAGAAAACACCTTTTTAAAGAAGATCGCAGCTGGAAAAGCTCCTATCGGCTTCTTTAACTACATTAAGGATACCACCATTATGGATCTGGCAGGTCAGACAGGACTGGATTTCGTTATCATCGATACAGAGCATGCAGTAGTAGACAGAGAGACAGTAGAGCGCCAGATCCTGGCAGCCCAGTTAAATGACGTCGTGCCAATGGTACGTATGCCAGATACCATTCCGTGGCTTATGAGAAACTATATGGAAATGGGCGCTCAGGGTGTTCTGATCCCACAGGTGGGAAATGCCCAGGACTGCATCAAGGCCCAGAGAGCACTCCGTTATCCGCCGGATGGCGTTGCAGGTGCCTGCCGTTCCATTCATTCTACCGGTTATGATCCTGTAAACTGGATGAAATACCTGGAATGGGTAAAGAATGTTTCCTTTATCCCAATGATCGAAAATCCAGAAGGTGTGGAGCACATTGAAGAGATCCTGGATCAGTTGGTACCAGGCCGTGACATGGTCATGTTCGGAAAGGCAGATTACGGCCAGGCATTAGGTGCTTTAAATCCAGACGGAAGCATGAGGCCGGAAGTTATTGAAGCATATCTGAAGGTAGTAAAAGCCTGCAGAAAGCGTGGTATCGGCTTTATGGCATGTGCGTCAACCACACCAGAAGGCCAGAGGATTGAAGATATCCGCAAGGTCATTGAGGAAGGCTGCTCTGCAGTAGTCCTGAATACAGACCAGATGATCCTGGCAGAAGGCATGCGCCGTGTAAACAGCAAGTGCGGCGATATGGATATCCTGAAATAACAGGCACATCACACAAAAACGGAGGAGAGAAAGTCTATGAAATATAAATATATGATGTCTCCAGGGAAGATCGGTTCCCTGGAGGTGAAAAACCGTCTTTTAATGGCACCTATGTCTGTATACCTGGCAAATCCGGACGGAACCGTATCAGATGACCTGATCCAGTTTTATGTAGACCGTGCAAAGGGTGGTATGGGACTGATCTTTACAGAGTATGCTTTTGTAAATCCAACAGGCCGTTCCTGTCCAAGACAGACTTCAGCAGCAGAAGATGCCATGATCCCGGGACTTGCAAGAATGGCAGCTGCCATCCACGAAGCAGGAGCAAAGGTCTGTCTGCAGATCCAGCATGGCGGCCGCCGCTCTATTGTAGAGGCAACAGCGCCTTCCCCAATCCCAATGCTTAAAAACAGTGTGACCCCAAGAGCTTATACCACAGAAGAGGTATATCAGCTGATCGATGACTTTGTAAAGGCAGCTGTAAGAGCGAAAAAAGCAGGTTATGACATGGTGGAAGTCCATTGTTCCCATGGTTATCTGCTCAGTGATTTCGTTTCCCCAAGAAGCAACCGCAGGACCGATGAATTTGGCGGAACCACAGAAAACCGTGCAAAGGTAGTAGTAAAGATCATCCAGGGCATCAAAGAAGCCTGCGGAAAGGATTTCCCGATCAGTATCCGTTTAAGTGGTGATGAGTTGGTAACAGACGGAAACAAAAAGAGAGATGCAGCTGCTCTTGCCATGATCTTAGAAGATGCAGGGGCAGATATGATCAATGTTTCCTGTGGTGTCTGTGGCGTAGGACATGGTATTGCACCGGCAGCAAAGGAAACAGGACATAACGTAGAGGCAGCAGAAGAGATCCGCCATGCAGTGGATATTGCAGTAGCAGTAGCAGGAAGGATCACAGAACCTTCTTATATCGAATTCCTCTTAAAGTCCGATAAAGTACAGTTTGTTTCCATTGGACGTGCTATGTTCGCAGATGCGGAATTTGCCAACAAGGCAGCAGAAGGAAGAGAAGATGAGATCGCTCCATGTGTAGGCTGTTTACAGCGCTGCTATGGACAGTTTGGCCACGGCGGCAGACACAGAGGCTGTATGATCAATCCATTTGCAATGCGTGAGACCATTTTAAAGATCGAACCTGCAAAGGAAAAGAAGAAAGTTGCCATTGTAGGCGCAGGACCTGCAGGTCTGGAAGCTGGCTGGATCGCAGCAAAGCGTGGCCACGACGTGACCATTTACGAAAAAGACAGTATGCCAGGCGGACAGTTCCACACAGCAGCTGTACCGCCTCACAAGCAGCAGCTGGCAAGAGCCATTACATATTATGCAAAAATGTGTGATAAATACGGGGCAAAGATCCTTTACAACACAACTGCTACAGCAGAAAGTCTGAAAGCAGCAGATCCAGATGTGATCATCCTTGCAACAGGTGGTGTACCGTTAATGCCAGGTATCCCGGGATTAAAAGAGTCCGATGTGATCTTTAACACAGAGGTATTAAAGGGAGCTTCCCTTACAGGAGATAAGATGCTTGTTTTAGGCGGCGGACTCCAGGGAGCAGAGACAGCCGATCATTTGGGACAGTATGGATATGATGTGACCATTGTTGAAATGCAGGACGGAATTGCCTTAGAAGATACAGAGCCCACCAGAGTGATGCTTCTTGACCGTTTAAAAGAAAATAACGTAAAGATCTACACATCCGCTACTGTAAAGAAGGTTTACGATGACGGCGTAGATTATGAAAAGAACGGTGAAATAAAGAGCTTAAGAGGCTTTGACAAGGTGATCGTAGCATTTGGCGTCAGATCCTACAATCCATTAGAAGAGCAGTTAAAAGACTTTAAGGGAGAATTAAAAGTCATCGGTGACGCAAGCAAAGCAGGTAATGCAGTAGAGGCAATCTACCGCGGCTGCCTCACTGGATTAGAGTTATAGAAAAAGAGGTGCGATATGGCAGAGTATTCATATACCGAAAAGCAGAAAGCGGCCAGAGCCCAGTTTGAGGCAGACAGAGGAAAATGGAAATGGAGCGATACCTGGGAGACCATTTTACAGTTAAATCCGGATATTTTAAGTGCTTATTCCACCATGTCTTCTGTTCCCCACAAAAAGGGTCATCTGGACCAGAAAACAAAGGAAATGCTCTATGTAGCCATTGACGGGGCGATCACAGAGCTGTATCTGCCGGGACTGAGTTCTCACTTAAAACACGGCCTTGATATAGGTGTTACAAAAGAAGAGTTTCTGGAGGTGCTGGCTATTACCAGCACCACAGGAGCAGCTACCTATACTATGGGTATCCCGGTTTTAGTAGAAGAATTAAAGGCAGCAGGCATTGATATAGAAGCACAGCCTTTAACAGAGCACCAGAGCCAGTTAAAAGAGCGTTATATCAAAGAAAACGGCTACTGGGATGAGATGTTAGAAAATACAGTAAAGCTGGATGAGGATATGTTCAAAAGTTATATGGACTATGTACGCGCTTCTTTAGAGGGCGGCGTATTAGATGCCAAAACAAGGGAATTTATCTACATTGCAGCTAACGCAGCTCCCACTTCCTTAAACAAAGAAGCCACCAGGATCCATATCCGCAAAGCCTTAGAAGCAGGGGCTACAAAGGAAGAGCTGATCGAAGTGTTTGAGTCTATTGCATGTCTGGGTATCCATACAGTGACGGTAGGGGTGCCGGCGCTGAATGAGGCTCTGAACATAAAATAAATGTACGTGAGTACAGAATAATGATATAGGAGGGAATTACTTATGAAACCATTGGAAGGGATCAGAATACTTGACTTTACACAGTTCATGTCAGGACCAATGTGTACCATTATGCTGGGAGATTTTGGCGCGGAGATCATCAAGATCGAAAATCCGCCGGCAGGTGATGCCACACGCTACGGCAATGTGCTGGAAAATGAAGGCAGCAGCTACTACGCAGCCCGCAACAGAGGCAAAAAGAGCATTGTCTTAAATATGAAGGATCCGGCTCAGAAGGAACTGTTCCTGCGCATGGTTAAGACTGCAGACGCAGTGGTAGAAAACTTTAAGCCGGGAACCATGGAGAAGTTCGGTATTACCTATGAAGTGCTGGAAAAGATCAATCCAAAGATCGTCTATACCTCCATTACCGGATATGGCCAGGACGGCCCTTATGCTGCAAGACCTGCATTTGATCCTACGGTAGAGGCAGAAGCAGGACTGATGAGCATTAACGGTGAAGAAGGCGGAAAACCTGTAAAATGTGGTGCTCCGGTAGCAGATTATACAGGCGGCCTGGTTGGATGTATCGGAACTCTGATCGGTATCGTTGACGCACAGCGTACCGGCCACGGAAGAAGAGTAGATGCTTCCATGATGGATGCCCTGATCCTGATGTATGAAAACCGTCTGGCAACTTACCTGAAAACAGGTGTAGTACCAAAAGCCTGTGGAAACCGTTATCCGGGAGCAAGTCCGATTGGTGACTTTATGTGCAAGGACGGCGTGCCGTTAATGATCAATATTGGTACAGATGACCAGTTTAAGAACTTTGCGGCAGCTTTAGATCAGCCACAGTGGCTGGAAAATCCAAAATTTGCTTCTTTATCCAGAAGAGCACAAAATTATGTGGAAATGGAAGCAGAAGTAACCAGAGTATTTGCCATGTATGACAGTGATGAGCTGATCGAGAAATTACAGGCTCATAAATGTGTATATGGAAAGATCAATGATTTTAAGCGTCTGGCAGAACATCCTCAGGTAAAACACAGAGGCATGATCGTAGATGCAGTTTATCCAAATGGTGTTACCTTTAAGGTACCTGGAAATCCGGTACAGATGAGCGGTATGGAGCGTGATACAGAGTATAAGACCGTTCCTTTAGGTTACAACACCTTTGAAGTATTAAGTGAGGTGGCAGACGAAGAAGAACTTCACCGCATCTTTGACCCTGTGGTGGAGCAGGTGGCAAAGACAAGCAAAGAGAAGTTCAGCAAGGCTTAATGGGGAAGGGGGATTACAATGAGCATTACTGTATTAAGTGTTATCGGGGTACTTATGGCAACAGCTCTTATTATTTACCTGGCCTATGAAGGCTTTGAGCCTCTTCTTTGTTTTCCGCTTTGTGCCATGCTGATCTGCCTTACATCAGGCATCAGCATTACAGAAGGTATTGTAGGGACATACTGTACCTCTTTTGGTACCATGGTTGGAAAGATGCTGTTTACCTATCTCTGGGCTACCATGCTGGGAAAAGCCATGACAGAGTCCTGTCTGGGCGCGTCC
>JBNMGK010000467.1:0-1850 GCA_050872205.1 Enterocloster sp. | reverse complement strand
GCAGGACTGCTTTTCCAGGCAAAAAGGCCAGTGATCCTTGCAGGACATTCTGCTATCCGAAATAAAGCGTCTAAGGCATTAACAGAGTTTGCACAAAAGCTGCATATCCCGGTGATCAATACCATGATGGCAAAGGGTATCATTCCCTGCGATAATCCATATTCTTTATGGACCATTGGTATCCCGCAGAAAGACTACCAGAATATTGCCATTGAAGAGGCAGACCTGGTGATCGCCGTGGGCTATGATATTGTGGAATACGCACCTAATAAATGGAACAGTAAGGGAAATCACACCATTCTCCACATTGACGCAAGACCATGCCACATCAACAAGCTGTATCAGCCGGATGTAGAGGTCATCGGAGATCTGTCCTATTCTTTAAATCATATTGCCATGCGCTGCCACAGAAATGAGGAGCCGGAGTGGGCATTTAAACTTCGTGATGAAATGCGCAAGGAGCATGAGGCTTATGCCAAAGATATGGAATTTCCTATGAAGCCCCAGAAAATCTTAAATGATGTGCGCAAGGTAATGGGAAAAGAAGATATCGTTATTTCTGATGTAGGCGCCCATAAAATGTGGATCGCAAGGCATTATAACTGCTATGAGCCAAATACCTGTATTATTTCCAATGGTTTTGCCACCATGGGAATTGCTGTTCCAGGTGCACTGGCAGCCAAGCTGATCAACCCGGATAAGAAGGTACTGGCTATCACCGGTGACGGCGGTTTTATGATGAACTGCCAGGAATTTGAAACTGCCTTGCGTACAGGAACGCCTTTTGTAACTCTGGTCTTTAATGACTGCAGCTATGGCCTGATCAAATGGAAAGAAGAAGACCGGTATGGAGAGAACTTTTATGTAGACTTTACCAACCCGGATTTTGTAAAATTTGCGGAAAGTATGCACGCTATTGGGTACCGGATCAACAGTGCCGATGAACTGATCCCAACTCTGGAAAAAGCATTTGAACAGAAAGTGCCCGTTATCATCGACTGCCCGGTAGATTATCGGGAAAATACGAAGCTTACTGAACATTTAAAACAATTATGTCAATAGTATACCTTGCTATTCAGCCCTAAAAGTAAGTATAATACCAGTGACACATTATGGATGACAGATTAGTTTCAGCATACAGGAGGCATAATGATGAATCTGAAGGAACAGGAATACGTCTGTGCACTGGCAGAAAATGGAACCATTACAGCGGCGGCGAAGGAACTTTTTATTTCCCAGCCTGCATTAAGCATTTATATCAACAATCTGGAGAAGACTTTAGGAGTCCGGCTGTTTGAGCGGGTGGGAAAGCAGTTTATCCTTACTTATGCAGGAGAGCAGTATGTGGAAAAGGCGAAGACCATTTTGCGCCTGAGCCATGAACTGGATGAAAAGCTGAAGGATATTACGGGAAACTACAGCGGCCGTATCCGTATCGGAGTCCAGATGCGCCGGGCTACCGGTTTTTTGCCGCCTCTTATTGCTGCATATGAAAAGGAATTTCCAGGAGTGGAAGTGATCATCCATGAAGGGACCATGAGGGAATTAAAAGAAAGCATCCAGAATTTTAAATCAGACCTGCTTTTGTGTAACCGCGTGGACCTTCCGCCTTATATGGAAAACTTTGTGCTGTTTAAAGAGCGTTTGCTGATCGCTGTTCCAAAAGATCATCCCATCAATGAAAAAGCAGTCTGGGAAGAAGAAAGTCCCCTTCCAAGCCTGGATCTTTTCTGGCTGAACGGAGAAAAGCTTATACTGGCAAAACAGGGACAGAGTATCCGCCGGGATGCAGACCGGTTTTTAAATGAAAATGGAGTCCATCCAGGCAAGATCCGGGAGATCCGCAGTAT
>JBNMGK010000374.1:0-2720 GCA_050872205.1 Enterocloster sp. | reverse complement strand
TCCACCATAAAAGTACTCTGGCCGCTTGCAAGGTCATCAGAAGCACCGACGCTTGTAAAGATACGGTCGCAGATACCAATATTTGCCTCCTGGGCCGGTACAAAGCTTCCCAGCTGTGCCATCAGCACGATGAGAGCAGTCTGCCTCATATAGGTAGACTTACCTGCCATGTTAGGGCCGGTGATAATAGAAAGACGGTTCTTTCCATTATCCAGGAATGTATCATTTGCCACAAACAGGTCATCCCGCATCATCTGCTCTACCACCGGATGACGGCCGTTTTTGATCTGGATCACGCCTTTTTCATTAATAGAAGGCTTTACATAATTCCGTCTGGTTGCAACGGAAGATAAGGAACAGAATACGTCAATGCCTGCAATGGCTTTGGCTGTCTTCTGGATACGCACTACCTGGGCTGCAATGGAGTCGCGGACCTGACAGAACAGGTCGTATTCTAAGGACACCAGCTTTTCCTCTGCTCCCATGATCACGTCTTCTAACTGCTTTAACTCGTCTGTTGTAAAACGCTCTGCATTGGTCAGTGTCTGTTTTCTTACAAAGTAATCCGGCACCATGTCCTTAAAGGAGTTGGTGACTTCAAAGTAATAGCCAAATACCTTATTGAACTTGATCTTTAAGTTCTTAATGCCTGTTTTTTCTTTTTCTCTGTTTTCCAGTTCTCCAAGCCAGGTCTTTCCCTCTGTTTTGGCGTGGCGCAGGCGGTCAGCTTCTTCATCATAGCCTTCACGGATCATACCGCCTTCGCGAATGGTGATCGGCGGATCATCTACAATGGCTTTTCCAATGAGCTCATAAATATCTTCCAGGGGGTCTAATTCTGCCTCTAATTCCTTTAAAAGATCTGCCTGGAACTCGCCTAACAGCTTTTTGATATAAGGAAGCATTTCCAGGGAAGTCTTAAATGCCAGCAGATCTCTTGGATTGGCTGTTTTATAGCTGATGCGGCCGATAAGGCGCTCCAGATCGTACACCGGATTTAAATACTCACAGATTTCTTCTCTGGAAATATAATTCATATTCAGCTCTTCCACTGCATCCTGACGGCGCAGGATCTCATTCTTGTGGATCAGCGGCTGCTCAATGTAATTGCGCAGAAGTCTGGCACCCATGGCTGTCTTGGTCTTATCAAGCACCCATAAAAGAGTTCCCCTCTTCTGCTTTTCACGCATGGTCTCCACCAACTCCAGATTTCTTCTGGTAGAAGTGTCAATGACCATGTACTGGCCGGTAGAATAAGGGGTAATACCTGTAATATGCTCCAGAGTGCTCTTCTGGGTCTCATACATATACTCCATAACAGCGCCTGCTGCGATCACACCAGTAGGATAATCGTCCAGTCCCAGTCCGCTTAAGGAACCTACCTTAAAATGCTCTTTTAATACCTTTTTACAGGACTCATCTGAAAAGAAATGACTGTCCAGAGCAGAGATAGCCACCTGATAACGGTTCTTTAACTCGTCAAGATCTACACCAGATACATAAAAAGCATTGTTGCAGATGATCTCAGAAGGAGAAAATTTATTGATCTCGTCAAACAGTTCCCGGTCTGACTCTACCTCTGTTACCAAAAACTCGCCGGTACTGATATCGGCTGTGGAAATGCCGTAGCGGCTGTCCAGATATACGATACCCATAAGATAATTATTTTTTGTCTCATCCAGAGCCTGGGCGCTGGTAATGGTTCCCGGTGTTACCACACGGATCACCTCTCGTTTTACCAGTCCCTTTGCCAGCTTGGGATCTTCCATCTGCTCTGCAATGGCAACTTTATAGCCCTTTTGTACCAGACGGTAAAGGTAGGAATCAACAGCGTGAAAAGGTACGCCGCACATAGGCGCACGCTCTTTTAATCCGCATTCCTTACCTGTCAGTGTGATCTCCAGTTCTTTGGATGCTTTCAGGGCGTCATCAAAGAACATTTCGTAAAAATCCCCCAGGCGGTAAAATAAAATACAGTCCGGGTACTCTTTTTTTGTCTCCATGTAATGCTGCATCATAGGAGACAGCTGTGAATAATCGATTTCCAATGGTGTTCCTCTCTTCTATGTGTGTCTTTCGTAATCGGGTCGAAATGAATTACTGGTTCAGCCGTCCCATGTAATAAAAGCCCTTGCTTTCCCCTAAGTATACATCTACCAGTTTGCCAATAAGAGAGGCATCTCCCGGGAAATGTACAATGGTATTATTTGACATTCTTCCTGTTACAAGCTCCGGTGAATGGTCATTTACTTCTTCTACCAGGACAGTCTGGACTGTGTGTACATCTCTTCCACAGACTTCAGCAGAAATGTCCTGTACCTCCTTTAACAGACGGTCAAAACGGTTCTTTACCACATCTTCCGCTACCTGATTTTCCATGGCAGCTGCCGGTGTACCGGTACGCTTGGAATAAATAAAGGTAAAGGCGCTGTCAAAGCGTACTTTTCTTACTACGTCTAAGGTCTCCTGAAAATCTTCTTCTGTCTCTCCAGGGAAACCTACGATAATATCCGTTGTCAGGGAGATATCCGGGATCGCTGTTTTGATCTTCTCAGCCAGCGCCAGATACTGCTCCTTTGTATAACGGCGGTTCATAGCCTTTAAAATACGGCTGCTGCCGGACTGTAACGGCAGGTGAAGGTGACGGCAGATCTTCTTTGACTTAGCCATTACTTCAATCAGCTCATCGGAAAGATCCTTTGGATGGGAAGTCATAAAAC
>JBNMGK010000285.1:0-3857 GCA_050872205.1 Enterocloster sp. | reverse complement strand
GCGGAGCTCTTGTAACGCAGAATAAGCCAAAGGGTGTGAAATATTCCGGAACAGCAACAGTTTATTATGGAACACCGGCATTTTTAAAGATTTTGACTGAGTATAAAAAGACTGGCCGCTTCCCGACAATCAAGTTTCAGATCACCAATGATGATCCGTCTTCTTCCATGGGAGCGCAGACTATTGGGGTCTACAATGTACTTCTTACGAAGATACCGATCATCCGTCTGGATGACTCCGTGGAAAGCTTACAGGAAGATATTTCATTTACATTTAATGACTTTGAAGTGCTGAAATGGTTTAACGATCAGCCTTCTCAGTTAGGCAAATAATAGGAGGATAGAAAGAATGGGAAAATTAGGAGCTTATTTAAGACCGGCACCGGCAGGAAAGACCAAGACCGTGTACCTGGAAAATTTTAAGGATGAGGAAGGAAATCCACTGCCTTTTGTGGTAAAGTCCATTTCTCCTAAAGAGAATGAGATCCTGGTGCGCAGATACTCAGATGAAAAGGGGAACCTTGACGGGATTACTTACGGAAACCAGTTGATTGCAATGTGCCTGGTAGAACCGAACTTGAAGGACACAGAATTATGTACCTTTTATGGCGTAATGGATCCGGCAGATGTTCCAAGCATTATGTTTTCTGTTGGTGAAAAGCAGATCATCCAGGATGCGATCTCAGAGATCAATGACATTAAAGCGGCTCAGAATGTGCTGAAAATGGCAAAAAACTCTTAGAGGGAGGAGACTGGGAGACAGAGGCTTCTTATTTTGCCTTTGTCTCTCTTGGAATCTTCCCGGAAGATTTTGAAAAACGGTCTCAAAGAGAAAAGCTTTTAATGGCAGCCATGATGGAACGCCTTTCCAAAGAAGTCAAAGATAAGTAAGGAGGCGGGTAAGTGGGACAGATACAGGAAAATCTTATTTTAACAGACAGCTTTACTGCTGCGTTTACCCGTTTTCTTAATCTGGGAGAATCAGCAGTAAAGGAAACTGCAAAGGTGAGCAGCACCATTGAAATGATGGGAAAGTCATCTAATTATATTGCAGCGACCGGCTTTAATACCTTAGAGCAGAAGCTTCAGGACATAAATGGTCAGATCAAGGCACAGGGAGAGGCTTTGCAGGCAATCGGTAAAGCTTCCAATTATGTAAATGTATCTGGTTTTGATCAGATGACCAAGGCGATCAAAGAAAGCAATGCCGCATTGGTTGAAACCATTAAAAACCAGGAACAGCTTGGAAGAAAAACACAGGAGACAGACGGACATGCCAATAATCTTTTAAAGACAATGAGAAATATTGCGGCAGCAGCCGGAGTAACCTCTCTTATAAAAGATTTTCTTGAATTATCGGACAGTCAGGCCCAGATCAATGCCCGGTTAAACCTGATGAAGGATGAAACGCATTCTGTGGCGCAGTTAAATGATCTGATCTACCAGTCAGCACTGCGTTCCAGGGCGGCTTATTCTGATACTGCGGACGCGGTAGGTAAAATGGGATTAAATGCAAAGAATGCGTTTTCCTCCAATGAAGAACTAATTGCATTTACAGAACAGGTCAATAAGCAGTTTAAGATCGGCGGTGCGTCAGCCCAGGAGCAGAGCAACGCCATGATCCAGCTTACTCAGGCAATGGCAGCCGGTGTTCTTCGTGGTCAGGATTTAAACTCCATCCTTGCTGCGGCTCCGGGAATTGCCAGGACCATTGAAGAAAGCATGGGATGGGCTTCCGGATCGATCAAACAGTATGCAGAAGACGGAAAAGTCACGGCCCAGGTAGTGAAAAATTCGTTATTAAATATGGCGGATGAAACAAATAAAAAATTTGAGAGCATGCCTATGACTTTATCAGACGCAATGACACAGGGAAAAAACATTGTGCAGCACAGTGCTAAAGAGATGGCCCAGGCCTGGAATGATTTTATTCAGACAGATAAAGGGCAAAAGATTTTAGGAGAAGTAATTTCTATGTTTTCTGTCCTGACACAGGTCGGAACAGATGCATTATCAGCAATAGGAGCCGGTGCACTTTTTGTGGAAGAAAATATGGATATGTTTGTTCCAATCCTTGCAGCTGCCGGGACAGCTTTTTTGCTTTTACAGGCTCAATCTGTAGGAGCGGCATTGGCAAGCGGAGCAGCATGGGCAGCAGCGCATTGGCCTATTATTTTATTAGCCGCGCTTTTCGCAAGTGCGTTGATTGCTGCACAGCAGTTTGGTGTTGGAATGCAGGAAGTTGGCGGCTGGGTCGGTCAGGTATTTGGTATGATCTATGCAGTTGGGTACAATGTATTTGCTACGCTGTGGAATGTAATTGCATCCTTTGCTGAGTTTTTTGCCAATGTGTTTAACGATCCAGTGACGGCCATAGCGCATCTGTTTTCGGATGCTTTAGACACGATACTCAGTATGGTCGAGACGGTTGCCGGCGCTGTTGATGCTTTGACCGGATCACATCTGCAGGGAGCAGTCAGCGGTTTCCGCGGTAAGCTGTCAAGCTGGGTAGACAGTACCTTCGGAGAAAATGCGATCCAGATCAAGAGAATGGCAAATCTGGATATAGGAACTACAGCAGCAGAGTGGGGAAACTACGGAGCTAATCTGGGTACAAAACTGGACAACCTGAGTTTAAATATCGGAGATCTGGCAGGCAGTTTTGGAGATCTTCAGTTAGGTGATGGTATAGGCAAAGGTGATATTGCCAATGTTGGTAAAGTAGGAAAAGTCGGTAAGGTTGATGATATCAAGCTGTCAGATGAAGATTTAAAAATTTACCGTGATCTTGCAGAACGACGGTACATGAACCGGATCGAGCTGAAAACACTGGCACCACAGATCAATGTTACAGTACCAGAATCCGCAGGTGGAAACCTTACTGCAGGGGATGTCACAGATTATATCCAGAAGATGCTTATTGAGGAAATAAATTCTCAGACACCGGTACCGCATGGTTAATGGAAGGAGGCATATTTAATGGCAGGACTTAAAAGTAAATATTCGGTCTATGTGGTATTTGCTGGAAAGAAAGTTAAGATGCCGGTCAATCCAGAAGAAGTGAATATTAAATATCCCACTGATCATAAAACCTATAACGTTATTGGGGTAGGAGAAATCGTGGTTCCCAGGAAGCCTTCTTTAAAAGAGCTCTCCTGGGAATCCTTTTTTCCAGGAAATCGGAAGGCACCTTATGTGAACAGCGGAACCAGGGCTGTGTCTTTTTATGTTAAGAAATTTGAAAATGCATTAAAAAGGAAAAAAATCTGCAGGGTGATCATATCTCGATCCGGAATGCAGAACACAAATGTGCGGTGCATTATTTCCAATTTTGAGCTTATTGATAAAGGTGGAGAACCTGGGGATCAGTATTATAAGGTTGACTTTAAAGAATATCGTTCTTATGAGCCGGAGATGGTATCAATCACTACGGTACCACAGGAAAACACTGGTCAGACAGAAAACGGCCAGACAACGGAAATGGGAACAGATACCACCAGGCCCGTGGATACGCCGGTACTTAGAGTAGGCGCTTCTGTAACAGTAAATGGGGAATACTGCTATGACAGCAACGGCGGAAAGCCCCATGGTTCGGCCAATAACCTGAATACGACTGTTACAAGGATCGTATCAGGAAAAGCCTATCCTGTACATGTTGGAACCTATGGCTGGGTGCAGGAAAGTCAGCTGCAGATCACGGGGTAAAAGAAGATGGAGAGGTCATTATTAGTACAGATTAAAGGAAAAGCCCCGGACGGATCTGATCAGATAACAGTGATGGACTATATTAATGCAACCCGTGAAATTGAATGGGTGACTAATCGTATGGATGCACCGGGTAAACTTAAATTCTCCTGT
>JBNMGK010000135.1:0-6579 GCA_050872205.1 Enterocloster sp. | reverse complement strand
TTTATGAACTGCATTACCCAGGAGTTGGATCAGTCGATCCAGTCTACCTTTGATGATTATTATATTGAGATCACTACAAAAGACGGACATACATATAAAAAGCAGGAATGCAATACCCCAGGAAACCAGAAAAATCCGGTCACCTGGGAGCAGGTAGAGGAAAAGTTCTGGAAATGCACGAAATTTTCAGCAGTTGATCTGGGGGAAGAGAAATATAAAAAAGTTATTGAAATTTGTAAAAATCTGGAAAATATAGAGGACATGGGCTATCTTGTGGCAGCTATGACACCGGATACTTCCATGAAAGTGCTGTAAGGAGGGCGGAGTATGAGTAAAAATGAAATTATCCCGATTAACCAAAGTTTTCTGGAAAATGTTTCTGATGTGCTGGCGCAGGCCAGAAAGAACGCCAAAACTGCCGTTAATCTCGCCATGGTATATGCTTACTATGAAATCGGCAGAATGATCGTGGAAGAAGAACAGCACGGTCAGAACAGAGCCGCTTATGGGAAGCAGATTTTGCAGGAACTGTCCAAATATCTTAGTGTAAAATTCGGTAAGGGCTTTTCGATGACAAAGTTAAAACAAATGCGGCAGTTTTATACGATTTATTCGCGGGATCAAATTAGTCAGACACTGTCTGACCAATTCGAGAACCTTCCTACAGTCAACACCGGCAGAAAGTTTTATCTGAGCTGGTCTCATTATCTCAAGCTCATGCGGATAAACAACATAGATGAGCGACATTTTTATGAAATTGAATCCGTAAAAAATGACTGGAGCCTTACTGAGCTGAAACGGCAATACAATAGTTCGCTCTATGAGCGCATTGCTCTTAGTAAGGATAAGGACAAGGTTTACCGCCTGGCACTGGAAGGACAGAAGGTTGAGGAAGCGGAAGATGCGGTCAAAGACCCGTATGTATTGGAGTTTCTTGGCTTGAAGGAACTGCCGGAATATTCTGAGAGCGAGCTGGAAAGCCGCATTATTGACCATTTGCAGCAGTTCCTGCTGGAGCTTGGTACCGGCTTTGCATTTATCGGCAGACAGGTGCGGTTTACCTTTGACGAGGAGCATTTCATGGTGGATCTGGTTTTCTATAATCGTTTGCTGCGTTGCTTTGTTCTATTTGATTTGAAAATCGGCGAATTGAAGCATCAGGATATTGGTCAGATGCAGATGTATGTTCACTACTATGACCGGAAGGTGAAGCTGCCGGATGAGAATCCAACGATAGGAATCATACTGTGCAGCGACAAGAACAACGCTGTTGTAGAAATGACTTTGCCGGAGGATAATACACAGATTTTTGCAAGTAAATATGAGACAGTACTGCCGAGTAAGGAAGCTTTGCAAAAGCTGCTGAAAGAACAGTTAGCGGATGAGAATGTAGGCGGAGACGATTTTTGTTAAAATTTAGATTTAATTACAGTAAGGGGAAGTTTTAAGGTTATGGGAAGAGAACAGGAACGGGTACGGGGAAATTATATCCCGCCTGTGAATAAAACAGGAAGAGATGTAGTAGACTGGCTGATGAAAGGCGCCATTGACATGCACATGCATGCGGCCCCGGACCCTACAGTGGAGCGCAGGGATGTAATGGAAGTGGCAGAGGCGGCAGAAAAGTACGGCATGAGGGCTGTTGTGTTAAAAAGTTTTTTCTATCCTACGGTCTGTCAGACGGCTTTGGGAAAATATGCAGCCCCGGATGTAGAACTGATCGGCAGCATCACCATTGGGGAGGTGACGACCGGGGGACTGGATCATGCAGCGACGGTCATTGAAAATAACGCAAAACTGGGCTGTAAGGTAGTATGGTTTCCTGCTTTTGACGCGAAATTCTGCAGAAGCGAGATCGGTCAGGAAGGCGGCATCTGGATCTTAGATGAACAGGGAAATGTAAAAAGCCAGGTTTATGATATTCTGCGTGTAGTTAAAAAATGGGACATGGTATTATGCAGCGGCCATATGTCTTATGAAGAGACAGAAAAGCTGTTTTTAGCAGCAAAAGAAATGGGCATTACCAAAATGATTGCTACGCACCCCCAGGTAAATGAATGGACGCCTATGAATATAGAGCAGATGAAGAGATTGGTGGATATTGGGGCCTATATTGAGCACTGTTATCTCCAGCTGACGGCTCGCTCCGGTTCTTTGCATCCAACACGCTTTGTGGAGATCACCCATGCAGTGGGAGCAGAGCATTGTATTATGGTATCTGACTTTGGCTGGGCATCGGAAATGGTGTCGGCAGAGGCCCTGCGTTCTTTTATCGGGACTATGCTCACATTTGGATGTACAGAAGAAGAGGTGCGCTATATGGTGCAGGAAAATCCGGCAAAGCTTTTTGGATTATAAAACAGAATAGAGAGTATTTAGAAGAGTATATTTAAGAGCAGTCTGGTCAGGGGAAAAATGGCCGGGCTGCTTTTTTGCGTCCCATTGTATGCGGAATACAAAAAGGGGTACAGGAAAGCAGTGGGATTTGTTTGGGGAAAACAAAGAAATCAGAGGCGCAAACGGGTATGATAATAATATAACAAATACAAAAAAGTACCACTTAGTTGTACGAAATAATGCCAAAACAGGAGGATCCAGAATGAATATTTGTGTTTGTATTAAGCAGGTACCGGATACAACAGAGATAAAGATCGATCCGGTAAAGCACACTCTGATCCGTGACGGTGTTCCAAGTATTGTCAATCCCTATGATACCTACGCATTAGAGAATGCGGCGCGGATCAGGGATGAAGATCCGGATACAAAGATCACGGTGATCACCATGGGACCGGCTCAGGCAGGAAAAGCCCTCAGAACCTGTCTTTCCATTGCAGCGGATAAGGCATATCTGATCTCAGACCGGGTATTTGGCGGTTCTGATACCTTAGCTACCAGCTATATCCTTTCACAGGCTATTAAGCATATAGAAGAGCTGGAGGGAAAATTTGACCTGATCTTCTGCGGCAGACAGGCCATTGACGGGGATACAGCCCAGGTTGGACCGGAAATTGCAGAATGTCTTGGTTATCCACAGGTTACATGTGCAGTAAAGGCAAAAGCAGAAGGCAATGCCCTTTTAGTGACACAGGAAGGCGAAGAGGGAAAAGAACTGTTAAAAGTTTCACTTCCATGTGTGGTCACATTTACAAAACCGGACTTTCCTGTCCGTTATCCAAAGCTTCAGAAGATCATTGCAGCAGCTGAATATGAGATCCAGAACGTAACTGCAGCAGATCTGAAAGATCTGGAAACAGGAAGATGCGGCCTGAAAGGATCTCCAACAAAAGTAAAATCCACATTTGTCCCGGTCCATGATAAGCAGGTAAGAATGATCCAGAGCAATACAACAGCAGACGCCTGCCGGGAACTTGCTTCTATTTTGGGCAACGAACACATTATTTGAGGAACGGAGGGATAAGAAATGGAAAACACAGAGAAAAACATCTGGGTATTTATAGAAACAAAGGCAGATGGAACTCCTCATAATGCAGGCCTGGAGCTGTTAAATCCCACCAGAGGACTGGCAGACCGTCTGGGCGCAAAGCTGACGGCGATCGTAATAGGAAACGGTACTGAAAAAGCAGTGAAAGAAGCCGGTATTTACGGCGCGGACCAGGTGCGTGTGATAGACAGCCCGGAATTTGCTGAGTACACCACAGATGCCTATGTAAATGCCATGGAACATCTGGTGAAAAAATATAACCCGGACGCATTATTTGTAGGGGCTACCAATCACGGAAGAGATATGGCGCCACGTCTGTCATGCAGACTGCGTACAGGACTGACAGCAGACTGTACTGCTTTAGATCTGGATGAAAATGGAAATATTGCATGGACAAGACCTGCTTTTGGGGGAAATCTTATGGCAACGATCGTGTGTGCTGATCACAGGCCACAGATCGGAACCTGCCGTCCAGGGGTATTCCGCAAGGCAGAGCCAAAGGAAAATACAGCAGAAGTTATTAAAGAAGAATTTCATGTGAAGCCGGAAGACATCCGCACACAGCTGATCGAGCATATCCGATCTGCTGCAAAAGCAGCTGTTAATCTGGAAGAAGCCCAGATCATTGTATCCGGCGGCCGTGGTGTTGGCGGCCCTGAAGGCTTTAACGTACTGGAAGAGCTGGCAAAGGTGCTGGGAGCAACCATTGGAGCTTCCAGAGCGGCAGTTGATAGCGGCTGGATCTCCTATGATCATCAGGTAGGACAGACCGGAAAGACTGTATCACCGAAACTTTACATTGCCTGCGGTATATCCGGAGCGATCCAGCATCTGGCTGGTATGTCCGGTTCTGACTGTATCATAGCCATTAATAAGGACAAAGACGCACCGATCTTCCAAGTAGCCGACTACGGGATCCAGGGAGATCTTCATGAGATCCCGCCAATCTTGACGGAAGAGATACGAAAAGTTAAAATGCAAAGATAAGGAGATTAATTGCATGGTAAGTTATTTATTTGCAACAGATCTGCAGCGTGAACTGGCAGAAAATGCCAGAACCATTCTGGAAAATGAATTAAAACCGGAAATTGAAAAATATGAGGCAGCTGACGGAGGTCTTGGAGTTTATCCAATGCGCGTACATAAGATCCTGGCAGATGCAGGCTATTATGCCATGTATATCCCAAAAGAGTGGGGAGGACCGGAGATCGACCCGGTGACCCAGGGAATTATTTTAGAAGAAATGGGAAAGGTGGACGCAGGATTTACTTTTGCCTTTGCCGGTTCCGGATGCTATTTCGGACAGATATTACAGACGAAAATGTCAAAAGAAAAGAAATGGGAGTGGGCCCAGAAGATCCTTGGAGGCATGATGGGAACTCTGGCCTTAACAGAGCCGGATGCAGGTTCTGACGCGGCAGCGATCCGTACCACAGCTGTAGAGGATGGAGATGACTGGATCATAAACGGAACCAAGTGCTTCTGTTCCAATGCGCCCAATGTGGATTATTTCCTGGTCCCGGCATGGACGGATAAGACAAAACGTGCCAGCCAGGGCGTTACCACCTTCCTGGTAGAAAAGTCCTTTGGTGTAAAGATCGGCAAAAAAGAGAACAAAATGGGACTCCATTTATCAGAAACAGCAGATGTGATCTTTGACAATGTCCGTGTTCCTTCTGACCATATTGTGGGAGAAGTAGGAAAAGGCTTCGGGGCAGCTTTAGGAGGCATCAAAGGTGCGGCAGCTCTTGTAAACAGCGCGCCAAACCTGGGAATGGCACAGGCAGCTTTAGACGAGGCACTGGCATATGCCAAGACAAGACGCCAGTTTGGAAAGCGGATCGTGGACTTTCAGGGCTGCGGCTTTTTGATCGCGGATATGGAAATGCGTACCCAGGCGTGCCGGGCATTATTATATGAAACACTGGCAGCAGCAAGGGATAATGTAAAAAGCCCTCTGGATACCATTGTAAAGCCATATATTACAGACTGCACCATGCAGACCTGTACTGATGCAGTCCAGGTACTGGGCGGTTATGGCTATATGAAGGATTATCCGGTAGAGCGCTATATGAGAAATGCCAAGATCTTCCAGATTTTTGGCGGAACCAACCAGATCAAGCGGAAAAACCTGTTAAAAGAATTAGCGGGACGTGACCCGGAGTATAAGAAATAAAAAAATCCAGTGTGTATAGGAGAGGAGAAGGAAGTATGCAGTATGAAAATTATCCGTTATTATTTCAGGTAAGATGCGGCACACAGGCACCGGAAGCACATAATTTCCTGGTGCCAAACGGCCCAAGGACCCATGAATACATGGATGCTTTTAATAAGGAGTGCGAGGAATGGTTAAAAGGGATCACGAAGGATGAGAAATATCCGGACAATATCCGCCGCACTACCATGAAGTACCAGAGGGGAGATTACACAGGAAGAGGCATTGTGTACCGTCCGGATACAGAGGACATTCTGCCGATCTGTATTTTCACCCACGGAGGTTCCTATCTGTTCTGGACCCCGGAATATTATGACCTGATGTGTGCCAATATTGCGGCAGAAGGCAACTGCGTAGTGGTAAACCTGGATTTCCGTATGAATATTGACGTTTTAGTGCCGGATATGCTGGAAGATGCATATGAAGGCATTCTGGAAACAGTCCGTCAGGCTTCATCCTTTCATGCAGACCCGGCCCGGATCGCTCTTATGGGTGACTCTTCCGGAGCAACCATGGCAATGGGACTGTCCATTATGTGCCGTGACAGAGTAGAAGCGCCAAAGATCAGCCACCGCATCCTTATGGCAGGCGGCATCGGTTTTGACCTTAGAGATCTGGATAATGGAAATGTCCATGCTTCAGAGACAAAGCTTATGGGTGCCATTAACGTGATCAAACGAGCCTTTAAGGATATGGCCCAGAGCCAGCATCCATATTACTGTCCTATGAATGACAAGCATATGGAACAGTGTCCGTCTACCACCTTTGTTGTGGGAACAGCCGATTATATGTGGCGTGAGGTGTCTATTTACGCAAAGAAGCTGACGGATGCGGGAGTGGATGTAAATGTAGGCCTCTTCCAGGGAATGCCTCATGGATTTTACAATGGCGGCTGCGGTCCTGCATCCATGGACTGCTGGGT
>JBNMGK010000484.1:0-1642 GCA_050872205.1 Enterocloster sp. | reverse complement strand
TAGCCAGGGAAGCCCTTTCGTGAAGGGATCTCGCCCTTAGAGGAAGAAACCTCACGGAGTGCCTCTGCATAAGAGGTCATATCTGTCAGAATAACCAGGATATGCATGCCCTTTTCGTATGCCAGATACTCTGCCAGTGTTAATGCGATCTTCGGTGTGATCAGTCTCTCTACTACCGGGTCATTTGCCAGGTTGATAAACATGGCCACATGCTCGGAAACACCGCTTTCCTCAAAAGTACGGCGGAAGAAATCAGCCACATCATGCTTTACGCCCATGGCCCCAAAGACGATCGCAAATTTTTCATCAGAATTATCACCTAATGATGCCTGCTGTACGATCTGGGCTGCCAGCTGGTCATGAGGAAGACCATTTCCTGAGAAAATAGGAAGCTTCTGACCACGGATCAGTGTGGTCAGTCCGTCAATAGCGGAAATTCCGGTACGGATGTAGTTTCTTGGATACTCACGGGATACCGGGTTTAATGGCTGTCCGTTAATATCCATACGGATATCAGAAATAATATCCCCCAGTCCGTCAATTGGCTGTCCGATACCATTAAAAGTACGTCCTAACATTTCCTCTGAAACAGCGATCTCCATTGGATGTCCTGTCAGCCTTGTATGGGTATTTCTAAGGGCCATTCCGTCTGTTCCCTCAAACACCTGGATAATGGCCTTATCTCCGTAGATCTCAATAATACGTCCGATCTTCTTTGTAGTGCCGCCTACGGTCATTTCCACGATCTCATCATAAGCTGCGCCCTGAACGCCCTCTAACACCACCAGAGGACCATTGATCTCACTTAAACCTAAATATTCAACTGCCATTTTAAGTCCTCCTTATGCGTTGCGCTCCAGCACATGCTCATAGAACGCGTCGATCTGTTTCTTATAATCATCAAACATGTCCAAACGGTCATTTGGCACATCATATTTAATAGAAATGATCTTATCAAAGATCTTGTCCTCTTTTAACACGGACATAGGCATTCCCATAGCGATCAGCGCCTTTGACTTCTTATACAGATATAAGATAATTTCCATCATCTTAAACTGCTTGGTAAGAGGCACAGAAGTATCATCCTTGTGGAATGCGTTCTGCTGCAGGAAGCCTACACGAATGACCTTGGCGATCTCCAGGACCAGTTTCTGGTCATCAGGAAGCACGTCAGCACCGATCAGCTTTACGATCTCCATTAAACTGCTTTCCTGGGTCAGCAGAGCCATCAGTTTGTTTCTGTCGCTTACAAAGTTCTTATCTACGTTGTCAATATACCAGGATGACAGATCATTTACATACTCTGAATAACTGGTGAGCCAGTGAATAGCCGGGAAATGTCTTGCATAAGAAAGGTTCTTATCCAGTCCCCAGAAACAGCGGACGAAACGCTTGGTATTCTGGGTAACAGGCTCGGAGAAGTCACCACCCTGAGGAGAAACGGCACCGATAATGGTAACAGAACCTTCTGTACCATTTAAATTGCGCATCATGCCTGCTCTCTCATAGAATGCAGACAGACGGGATGCCAGATAAGCCGGGAAACCTTCCTCGGCCGGCATTTCCTCCAGACGGCCGGAGAGCTCGCGGAGCGCCTCAGCCCAACGGGAGGTGGAGTCTGCCATGATCGCTACGTTGTAGC
>JBNMGK010000242.1:0-4587 GCA_050872205.1 Enterocloster sp. | reverse complement strand
ATACAGATCACCTGGTGGCTTTTTGCAATATAGGAAAGCTTCTCAGACACCTTCTGGGCCGTCCTTCCGCTGATACCTGTATCGATCTCGTCAAAAATAAGGGTTGGAATGTCATCTGAGTCTGCCAGGACGGTTTTGATCGCCAGCATAATACGGGATAATTCACCACCAGATGCTACTTCCATAAGAGGACGCACCGGCTGTCCCGGATTGGTGGAGATCAGAAACTGGGCTTCATCATAGCCGGATGCTGTAAAATGAGGCAGCCGGTCAAATTCCATATCAAACTGTACATCCAGGAAATTCAAATCAAGAAGTCCCTTTTTGATCTTCTCCACCAGCTGTCTGGACGCAGTTTTACGTATCTGTGATAATTCTGCGCAGCGTCCCTCTAAACGATCCTGGGCTTCTTTTAACTCTTTTTCCGTTTTTTCCCTGTAAGCGTCAAAATTTTCCAGTTCTTCCAGCCTGTTTTTCTTCTTTTCCAGGTTTTCAAGCATCAGCTGCGTGGTATTTCCATACTTTCTCTGAAGATCATGGATCTGGTCTAAGCGGCTTTCTGTAGTCCGAAATACTTCTTCATCAAACTCCATAGAGCCTATATAAGAAGATATTTCCCTGGACGCATCATTTAAAATAGCCTCTGCATCATAAAGCTGGTCCCGGATTCCCTCTAATGCCTTATCGTACTCAGCTGCCTGTTCTACGGAGCGCAGGGCCTGAGCTGCAAAGTCACGCTGCAGCAGTCCTCTGGCATTTTCCAGTTCCTCTGCGATCCTTCTTGCATGGGCAAAACGGCGGTATTTTAAGGTCAGTTCTTCCTCTTCCCCTTCTTTTACCTCACCGTTTTCTATCTCCTGGATCTCAAAACGCAGAAAATCCATCTCCCGCAGTCTGGCGTCCTCATCTGTCTTAAAGGATAAAAGACGTTCCTTTAACTTGCATTAGTTTTTGTACTCCTCTTCGATTTTCCTTTTCACCGGCTGGGTCTGTGCCTTGACATAGGCATCCAGGATCTCAAGATGTTTTGACTTATACAGCAGAGACTGATGCTCATGCTGACCATGGATATCTAATAAAAGACCTGTGATCTGGCGAAGTCTTGCCATAGTCACTGTCTCATCGTTAATGCGGCTGACGCTGCGGGAAGGCATGATCTTTCTGGAAATGATCACCATTCCTTCTTCTGTTGGCTCTGTTCCAAGCTGCATCAGCGCCTTTTTCTTTTCCTTGCTGTCAACAGAAAAGATCAGCTCAATATATGCATGGTCCGCTCCACGGCGTATCACATCCTTTGACGCTTTTCCCCCTAACGCCATGGTCACGGAACCAATAATGATCGATTTACCTGCACCGGTCTCGCCGGTAAGTATATTCAGTCCTTCTCCAAATTCTACATCTGCCTTCTCAATAAGAGCCAGATTCTTCACATGGAGCTCAAGAAGCATGCTCTCCCTCTCTTTCTAATCTTCAACCATTTTTTTGATCTTTTCCATTACGATAATGGTATCATCCACACTGCGCACTGCACACATAATAGTGTCATCTCCTGCAATACAGCCTACTACCTCATGGAATTTAATGGCATCTAAAGCAGCGGCAACTGCCATAGCCATACCGGAAACTGTTTTGATCACAAGGATATTCTGTGCCATATCCATGGATACAAAACCATCTTTTAAAATACGGATATATTTGGAAGCAGAGGTTCCTCTTGGACTTTCAAGGACCATATAGCGCTGACGGCCGTTTTCACCTGGAATTTTGGTCAGCTTTAATTCCCGGATGTCCCTGGATACAGTTGCCTGGGTTACATTAAAACCCGCCTGAGTCAGCTTCTCTGCCAACTCTTCCTGGGTCTCTATCTCATATTTTCCGATCAGCTCTACGATCTTGCTGTGACGTTCCAATTTCATCTGCATTTCCTCCCATCTATTCCCATATCCCCGGGAAATCTTTCCAGTTTTAAACCTTTCCCAGATAATTACTCAGATTCTGCATAAAAGAAATCTGTTTTAATTTTACCATTACTGTTTCCATGTGGGAACGCTCTACGATCAGATAATCCCCCGCACCTGTTTTCTGGGAAGTATCTCCGTCAAAAGTAACCAGTCCCTTTCCCAAAAGGCCGATCTTTACACGGTCCTCTTCCGAGAGGACAATGCTCCTGGCATTTAAAGTATGGGAGCATACAGGTGTTACCGCCATCATACGGCCGGCCGGCACCATAACAGGTCCCCCGGCTGAAAGATTATAAGCAGTGGAGCCGGTAGGTGTTGCCACCATTACTCCGTCTGCTGCGTACTCATTTAAATATTCATCATTTACAGCCAGATCATAACGCAGCACCCGCAGATGTTCTGCGCTGGTGGCTATGATCTCATTTAAGGCAATGTCCTGAAATACCGGCTTTCCTTCATGAAATACCGTTCCCCGAAGCATCATGCGATGCTCTAAACGGAAGCGGTCATTTACAAGGGCATCCATGGCAGCATCAATATCTTCTGTGCGGTCCACCTGGTTTAAAAAGCCAAGATGTCCCCTGTTGATCCCAAGCATGGGGATATTTCGTCCCGCCAGGTCCCTGGCTGCCTGGATCAGAGTTCCGTCACCACCAATGGTAATAATACACTGGGTATCTTCCGGCACATATTCACTGGGAGTGTGTCTGCCATTTTTCATACGTTCATAATCTGTCATAAAACGGCACACTGCCCCTCTTTTTTCCAGACAGTTAGAAACTTCATCCTGAACATCCAGGACATAATCTTTGCTTAAATTGGCTATTACATAAAAATATTTCATAAGTCCCCTTATTCTTTATCCAGTGCTGCGTGGGCTTCCTCTACGATCTTTACCGGATCAACAGGCATTTCCTCATAAATGACCGGCCCGTCTTCTCCCTCCGGGTGGTTCTGCAGGTGCAGTAAATATTCAATATTGCCCTCCGGTCCCTTGATCGGTGAAAATTCCAGGTTTAAGATCTCAAAACCAATAGATTTTGCAAAGGCGATAACCATTTCAATCACCTCTAAATGAACCGTCTTATCTCTTACAACCCCTTTCTTGCCTACTTTTTCTCTTCCTGCCTCAAACTGTGGCTTGATGAGACATACTACCTGTCCGTCATCCTTTAAAAGAGCCTTTACAGGTCCTAAAACCTTAGTCAGGGAGATAAAAGAGACATCAATACTGGAAAATCCGATCTCATCCGGGATATTTTCGTGGGTCACATAGCGGATATTGGTCTTTTCCATGCATACCACACGCTCATCATTGCGAAGCTTCCACGCAAGCTGTCCATGACCTACATCTACAGAGTAGACCTTTACCGCCCCGTTCTGAAGCATACAGTCTGTAAATCCGCCGGTAGAAGCGCCAACGTCCATACAGATCTTTCCTTCCAGTTCTACACCAAAATGGGTCATAGCCTTCTCTAATTTCAGTCCGCCGCGGCTTACGTATTTTAATGTATTTCCTCTCACCTCAATAGGTGCTGTTTCATCAAAAGTAGTACCTGCTTTATCCTCTTTCTGTCCGTTTACATAAACGATACCGGACATGATCAGAGCCTTCGCTTTTTCTCTGGATTCTGCCAGATTCCGCTTTACAAGCAGTACATCCAACCGTTCCTTCATCTGTTTTCTCCTTGTATCTATCTTACTTATCTGTGAACCTGTTTTTCCGTTTTTATTCCGTCTTAAAGCCAGCCTTCTGTTTTCAGACGGCTGATAATAGAGTCACTGTCGATCCCCAGTCCTTTTCTTAAAACAGACACATTTCCATGCTCAACATAGGCATCAGGAAGTGCTATATTTAAGACCTTTACCTGTGGATAATGCTCATGAATGTATGCAGTCACAGGAAGTCCAAAACCTCCCTGGAGTACATTTTCTTCCATAGTCACCAACAGCCTGTGTTTCTTTGCCAGCTGATCTACCAGTTCTTTATCAAAGGGCTTTACAAAACGGGCATTTGCCAGTGTACAGGAATATCCCTCTTCTTTTAATTTTTCCCGTACATGTTCTCCTGTACTTACCATGCTTCCCACAGCTAACAGGGCAATATCTTCCTCTTCGTAAAGCATTTCCCCTTTACCGTATTCAATGGGTTTCGTAAACTCTTTTAAGCCTCTGTAAGCCGTTCCTCTTGGATAGCGGATAGCAAATGGGGCCTTATAATCCATGGCAAAATCCAGCATAGCCCGCAGCTCCCAGAGATTTTTCGGTGCTGCCACGCTCATATTTGGAATAGATGTAAGATAAGAATAATCAAAAATTCCCTGGTGGGTCTCCCCGTCACTTCCTACCAGTCCCGCCCGGTCTACTGCAAAGATCACTGGCAGGTTCTGGATACAGACATCATGTAAGATCTGGTCATAACCTCTCTGTAAAAAAGAGGAATAGACTGCTACCACAGGCCGCAGTCCCGCTGCCGCCATACCGGCTGCACTGGTCACTGCATGAGCTTCTGCTATGCCTACATCAAAGAAACGATCCGGGAATCTCTTTCCAAAAGCTGCCACTCCGGTGCCGTCAGGCATAGCCGCTGTAACAGCTACCAGTTCCGGATGTGTCTCTCCTAACT
>JBNMGK010000226.1:0-4808 GCA_050872205.1 Enterocloster sp. | reverse complement strand
GGAAAGGTCTTTTCCAAAGGTTACAATACGGCATGGTAAGCCGGAAGTCAATTCATTTAAGTTGTCGATACCGCTGTTGATGACTAAAAGGCCGCCTTTTGGAAGTTTTTCTGCAAATAAACGGAAGGAATGGCGGATATCATTAATATCTTTGAAGAAGTCTAAGTGGTCTTCTTCAATGTTTAAGATCACTTCTATAGTTGGATAGAAGGATAAGAAGCTGTTGGTATATTCACAGGCTTCTGTTACAAACAGGTCTGGTCCGCCTACGCGGATGTTGCCGCCAATGTCTTTTAAAATGCCGCCTACAGAAATGGTTGGGTCAGTGTCAGCTGCCAGAAGAATGTCTGTGATCATGGACGTAGTTGTAGTTTTTCCATGGGTTCCGGAAACTGCAACGGATTCTTTGTAGTTGCGCATCAGTTCGCCTAAAAGCTCGGCTCTGGTAAGCATTGGAATGTTCTTTTCTTTGGCTGCTTTAAATTCCGGGTTGTCTGGATGAATGGCTGCTGTATAAACTACTACCTGAATGCCTGGTTCGGATTCAATGTTGGATGCTTTCTGGCCGTAGTAGACTCTGGCGCCTTTTTCTTCTAAGTGGCGGGTTAATGGAGATTCCTTTGAATCGGAACCGGTAATGGTAAAGCCTTCTTCTAAGAGGATCTCAGCAAGACCGCTCATACTGATGCCGCCGATGCCGATGAAATGGATGTGGATCGGGGTGGTGAAATCTATTTGATACATGGTGTGTCCTTTCTACTCTACTATATATGTATGCTCGCTTACGCATCGCATTTTTTATGAGGTCCGTTCACGAACACGCGCATTCGCGCTTTACCGTCTGCTTCGCAGACAGTTCGTTCACTACGTTGTAAACTCACAACCCCCGCGCTGACGCGCTTATCTGTCTGCTGCGCAGACGGGTTGTTCGTTAATGGGTTTGAAAAAAACAAATGCCGCTTTGGCGGCGCTTGTTTTTTTCTGCACCCATTACATTATAACCACATTTACCCTGAAATGCTACTGGATTTTCTGTCAAATGTACTGCCAGCTTTATGCATTTTTCCTTTGTACCTGCATAAAAACTTGCTGTTTTCCAGATTTATGCTATATTAGACTTGAACGTTATTCTTAGGAAAATGTATCATTATCGGACCTTATTTATAAATTATATACGTTGTGGTAATCCACCCGTGCAGACCTTTTATGGCTGTAACCAGATGTGCCATTTACCTGTATCATGTATACAATTTTATTCTACTTATTTTCTATGCTCTTATGGTCTGAAACTGAGCTTTTTATTCTTAAGTTTCGTTCATTGTATCCCCATAAAAAATTAAATAAAGGCTGAAAAACAGGGGGAACCGGGTAATTGGCTGACTGCCTCTGCCTTGTGCCGTTTTATCAGCGAAAAAGGAGAACACAATGAAAACAACAACTGCAAATCCAGTCACTTCTGAAATGTCCCGTTCACGGACTACCTTTATGGTGAAGTTAGCCCTTATGGTTGCCATTATCTTTGTCATGGCATTTTCACCTCTCGGTTATCTGCGTACTCCGGGACTTACCATTACATTTTTAACTGTGCCTGTTGCTGTAGGCGCCATTATCCTTGGTCCAACAGCCGGTGCCATCTGCGGCGGCGCTTTTGGTCTGACCAGTGCCATTATGGCTCTTACCGGTGGTTCTGCTTTCAGTGCAGCTTTATTACAGATCAATCCTTTTGGACTTTTATTTACTTTACTGGTTCCACGTATCCTGGAAGGCTGGCTGTGCGGCCTGATCTTTGCTGCTCTTAAGAAGGTTTCCAAAAACGGTGCTTTTGTTATTGCAAGCCTTTCCTGCCCACTGTTAAACACACTGCTGTTTATGAGCTCCCTGGTGCTGTTCTTCTTCCATACAGAATACATCCAGAACATTGCTTCCGGCCTTGGAACTTCCAATCCACTGTTCTTTGTTGTCCTGTTTGTAGGTATTCAGGGTGCCATTGAAGCAGTTGTCTGCACCATTCTTGGAAGCGCTGTTTCCAGAGCACTGGCAGCTGCATTAAAAAGATAAATTAATTTAACATGAAAATACAATTTCCCGGGCAGTTTTGTCCGGGAAAAATTATGAGGAAAACTAAAATGAAATTATTTTCGCCTTTGAAAGAAATATCTGTTACAGAGATCGAAGGGCTTCGTATAGGAAATGCCCAGGATCTGGAGGCTATGACTGGCATCACTGTACTTCGCTTTGATGAAGGAGCGAAAGCCGGCTGCGATATCAGCGGCGGAGGTCCGGCTTCCAGAGAAACACCTCTTACTTCTCCTGTTACGGCTGATAATCCTATTAATGCAATTGTCCTCTCCGGCGGCTCTGCTTTTGGCCTGGCTGCCAGTGACGGCGTTATGCGTTATCTGGAAGAACATGGGATCGGCTATGATACTGGTTTTGCAAAAGTACCTTTAGTGTGCCAGTCCTGTATTTACGACCTGGGAATCGGCCGGGCAGATGTGCGGCCGGATGCTGCCATGGGATATGCGGCATGTGAAGACGCAGAAAAGAACCAGCCAGAAAGCGGTATTATCGGCGCAGGAACAGGAGCCAGTGTAGGAAAGATCTGCGGACGGGAATATGCCACAAAAACCGGCCTTGGCATCTATGCAGTCAGCGCAGGCAGTCTGAAGGTTGCTGCTGTTGTGGTTTTAAATGCCTTAGGCGATATTTACGATCCATCTACCGGCGAAAAGATCGCAGGACCAAAGCTTCCCGGTATAGACGGCTTTGCAGACTCCAGAGAGGAGCTTTATAAGCTAAGCCAGCAGACCGATCTGTTCTCTGCTAAAAATTCCAATACTACCATTGGTGTCATTATCACAAACGGTGATTTCTCCAAGGCTGAATTAAATAAGATCGCCTCCATGACCCGCAGCGCCTATTCCCGCTGCATCAATCCGGTAGGAACCATGGCAGACGGCGATTCTATTTATGCTGCTTCCTGCGGCCCAAGAGTGACTGCAGATGTAAATATGACCGGAACACTGGCTGCGGAAGTAATGGCAGAAGCCATCCAGGTAGCTGTAAGGGCTGCAAAATAAGAATGCATTTTCCTTTCCTATCTTGATGGGAATAAATCTTCCCAAAATACAAAAACCGCCAGTGGCGGTTTCAAACAAATCTCTTATATTTTCCCCCGCCTGCAGATCACAGGCGGGGGATATTTTTATACCTTAGTCATCCTCTTCCGGTGCTAATTCTGTTGTTTCATGCTCAGGAGGCATGATCATTGAAAATACAATAAATCCGATAAAGGCTGCTACCAGACCAGGAATGATCGGCTGGCTGAACTTAATGCCAAACAGCATGCCACCGGAAATATGCTCCAGATAAACAACTACTACGGTTCCTGCAAGCAGTGATGCAATGGTTCCCGCCTTGGAAGCTTTCTTCCAGTAATGTCCCATAACATATGGGAAGAAGGAACCAGCCGCACGTAAGGTAAAACAGAACATCAGGATAGAAACGATGCTCTGGGTATTAAACAGGGCAATAAACATAGACGCAACGCCTACCAGACACATAACGATCTTTGTTACGTTCATAACAGACTTGCTGGAAGCATCTGGCTTTAATACTGCTTTGTAAATATCATTTGCGAAAATAGATCCGGCACCTAACAGGTCAGAGTCGGAACTGGACATGGTCGCAGAAATGATACCTGCAAAAAGCAGACCGCAGATCAGTGCCGGCATGGTATTCATAGCCAGTACAGGAAGGGCGTAACGGGCGCCTACAGAAGCAAACTGTTCTGCGCTGAACTTGCCCATATTGATCAGTGCCAGTGTAATAATACCTAAAATAGTAGGAATAAATGCGTAAATAAAGTTTACAAGAGCTGCCAGCCATGCACCGCCCTTTGCTGCTTTCTCATCTTTCGCTGCATAAAAACGGGATACTGCCTCCTGTCCAACGGAGAAGGTTGCTGTATACATAACAACCAGGGAAATAATGCCAAATACATCATAGCCCTTAAACATACTTAAGGTTCCCGGCTCAATATTGGCAGTTACGCTGCTCCAGCCACCTGCATAATTCAGCGCAAATGGAATGGCGATGATCATACCGATAACGATCAGGAATACCTGTACAAAGTCAGTCAGTGTAACACTCCACAGACCGCCCATAATGGAATATGCAGTAACTACGACTGCAACGATCACAACTGCCACCTGATAATCAATATTTAACATAGTAGAAAGGATAACTGCTGAAGCGATAAACTGTCCTGCTGTCAGTCCTACTAAAGGAAGCAGCATAATGATCGCTGTAATAAGGCCACATTCTTTGCCGTAACGTCTGCGGAAATATTCCGGAACTGTTTTAACAGTAGCTGCACGAAATTTCGGTGCAATAAAGCTTAAGATAACAAAGGCAATGCCCATGGTGGTGATATACCAGGAAGCACTCAGTCCAAATCCTGACATACCATTCTGCACAACGCCTAAGGAGCTGCCACCGCCGATCTCAGTTGCGGCCAGAGTTCCTGCCATTAAAAGGGGACCTAAACGTCTTCCTGCTACCATAAAGTCTGTGTTGCTTGTGATCTTGGTAGAAGAATACCAGCCGATCCATAACATGAGAAGAAGATACACCACTACAATAGCTGTTACAATAATGTTCGTTCCCATACACATACCCTCCTATGTACGCCCCGTGTATAAGGGCTGCTTTTTTATATCTTCATAGTAACACAATCCGGTTCTGTTGAAAATATAAAAATTCCATTAAAATATATAAATTAAAAATAAAAATATCCCTTTACAGTC
>JBNMGK010000453.1:0-1958 GCA_050872205.1 Enterocloster sp. | reverse complement strand
GCCAGGGAGCGATCGTTACGCTGGAGACTCTTAGAAAGATCCGTGATGAATTAGGCGGAAAGTCTGTTTTAGGTGTGTCCAACATTTCCTTTGGACTTCCTCAGAGAGAGATCATCAACGGTGCTTTCTTTACCATGGCAATGGAAAGCGGTTTAAGCGCTGCCATTATCAATCCGAATTCCGAGGCTATGATGCGTGCTTATTATAGCTTTAATGCATTGATGAACCTGGATCCTCAGTGCAGTGAATATATCAGCATTTACAGTGGCCAGACTGCAGGTCTGGGACAGACCATTGGAAAAGGCGGAAATGGCGCCGGAGGTTCCGGCGCAGCTGGAAACGGTGGAGGTGCTGGTGCAGGAAGTACCGGAAGTCTTGGAAATGCCATTGAAAGAGGCTTAAAAGAAGTAGCAGTAGAGAGTGTGACTGCTCTTTTAAAGGAGAAAGAAGCCCTGGATGTGATCAACGAAGAGATCATCCCGGCCCTGGACCATGTAGGTAAAGGCTTTGAGAAAGGTACTGTTTTCCTTCCACAGCTGTTAATGAGCGCAGAAGCAGCCAAAGCAGCCTTTGAAGTGATCAAAAATGCCATGGCAGGCAGCGGAGAGACCCAGGAAAAGAAGGGAACCATTATTCTTGCAACTGTCAAAGGTGATATCCATGACATTGGAAAGAACATTGTAAAAGTCCTTCTGGAAAACTACAGCTACGATGTCATCGATCTTGGAAAAGATGTTCCGCCGGAGACTGTAGTAGAAGAAGCCGTAAGCCGCCATGTACCATTAGTAGGCTTAAGCGCTCTGATGACCACTACAGTTCCAAGCATGGAGGAGACCATTAAGCAGCTGCGTGAAAACGCCCCATGGGTAAAAGTCATGGTAGGCGGAGCAGTGCTCACCCAGGAGTATGCAGATACCATTGGAGCAGATGCATACTGCAAAGACGCTATGGCGTCCGTGCATTATGCAGAGACTGTTATCTGATGATAATAGGATAAATACAGAAAATGACATCTGATCTGGCTGGTAAAAGCTGGATCAGATGTCATTTTTTGAGGTTTAGAGCGTGTAGATTTCTATTTGTATTTGTGGAGTCAATGCACATTTGTCTTGCGATATTCAGTAGGTGACTGTCCGGTCTGTTGCCTGAAAAAACGGTTAAAGGAAGCCAGACTTGAAAAGCCGGCCTGATATGCTATATCAATGACTTTTTCCTGCGTATTTATCAGAAGTTCCTTTGCAGAATGCAGACATCTGGCATCGGCATATTCTTTGGGAGTGATGCCATATTTCTGCTTGAAAATATCGGTCAGCCGTCGTTTGCTGAGTCCTATATCGTCAAGAGAAGCAGCCTTGTCCAGTTGATCTTTGATCTCTTCCGCAATTTCCAGCATGGGCCGGTATTCCAGCAAGTCGCTGCGGCAGCGCTTGCAGGGGCGGAAACCCGCTGCACGGGCTTCTTTTGCTGATGAAAAATAACAAAGATTTCCACGTTTGGGCGTTTTTGACTTACAGGAAGGTCGGCAAAAGATCCCTGTTGTTTTTACACCATAAAAGAACAGGCCGTCGTAGCCTGCATCTGAATTTTGTACAGCATCCCACATTTCCTGTTCAGTCATTTTATCAACTCTCTCCTTGTATCGTGAGGGCGCATTTTGACCCTACATCTTTTAATGATCCGCGATATAGTTTTCCAGTTCATCGTGCCATGTTTTCAGGTCTCCTTTTTGCGGAATCGTAGGCTGGCCTAAAAGCAGGTCCGTCAAATGTCTTGGTGTTTTTCCACCAATGGACATGGCTTTAATACAGCTGACACAGTAGACAACTACATTTTCACAGGGCATGCTTTCTGCGCGCCGGTGCATGGCAGCGTAAATGGTTTCCATATCGCATTTAGAATATAAACTGTCACCGCAGCAGACAGAGTTTGTTCCATGTTTGGCGGCCTCTGTCACATGG
>JBNMGK010000211.1:0-5069 GCA_050872205.1 Enterocloster sp. | reverse complement strand
TAAGATAGCAACGAAAGGTCTTACTGGATTTTCAACTGCATTTCCTAAGAAATCGATCTCTTTCTGCATTAAGTAACCAACTACGTTGGAGCCGCCCTTTGCAGAGATGAATTTGGTAACGCCTGCTACAGAAGCATGTGCTCTGTGGGAAGAACCGACTGCATCGCATACATAGTCATCAGCCAGATCAGCCAGTTCCTTGCTGAATTCTTCGCCATTCTTGGTCTCTTCAGCGCCGCGGAAACGTGTATTCTGCAGAAGAACTACATCGCCTTCCTTCATAGCCTCTACAGCCTTGGTAGCTGCTTCGCCGGTTACATTGTAATCAGATACGAAAACAACTTCCTTGCCTAATTTCTCAGACAGTCTCTTTGCTACTGGAGCTAAGGACTCGCCTTCGTTCGGGCCATTTTTAACTTTTCCTAAGTGGGAGCACAGGATAACCTTTGCGCCATCGCCAATCAGCTTCTGGATGGTTGGCAGAGCTGCTACGATACGGGTCTCATCTGTGATCTCGCCGTTCTTTAACGGTACGTTGAAGTCGCAGCGGACTAAAACTCTTCTTCCCTTTACATTAATATCATCAATTGATTTCTTGTTTAACATGGTGGATATCTCCTTTCAGTAAACTCGCAAATGGATAAATTCATTTCGCGAAAAAAGGGCCCGGTCCTAAAGACCGGACCCCTTATGAGTCTTTAAAATCTGGATTTATGATCTGGATTATGCTAACTCAGCGAAGTACTTGATAGTTCTTACCATCTGGCTGGTGTAAGAATTCTCGTTGTCATACCATGAAACAACCTGTACTTCATACAGATCATCAGCGATATGGGAAACCATAGTCTGGGTTGCATCAAACAGAGAACCAAATCTCATGCCGATAACGTCAGAAGATACGATCGGATCTTCGTTGTATCCGAAGGACTCAGATGCAGCAGCCTTCATAGCAGCATTGATCTCTTCCTTGGTTACGTCTGCCTTCTTAACAACAGCGGTTAAGATTGTGGTAGAACCGGTTGGTACAGGTACACGCTGTGCGGAACCGATCAGCTTGCCGTTCAGCTCTGGGATAACCAGGCCGATTGCCTTAGCTGCACCAGTAGAGTTAGGAACGATGTTAGCTGCGCCTGCGCGTGCTCTTCTTAAGTCGCCCTTTCTGTGTGGTCCGTCAAGGATCATCTGGTCGCCGGTGTAAGCGTGGATGGTGCTCATGATACCGCTCTGGATTGGAGCGTAGTCATTTAATGCCTTAGCCATAGGTGCTAAGCAGTTGGTGGTGCAGGATGCAGCGGAGATGATAGTATCTTCTGCTGTCAGAGTCTTCTCATTTACAGAGTAAACGATGGTCTTTAAGTCGTTTCCAGCTGGTGCGGAAATAACAACCTTCTTAGCGCCTGCATCGATATGAGCCTGTGCTTTTTCCTTGGAAGTATAGAAGCCAGTGCACTCTAATACTACATCTACGCCAAGTTCGCCCCATGGAAGGTCAGCAGCCTTTGGCTCTTTGTAGATAGTGATCTTCTTGCCGTCAACTGTGATGGAATCTTCTCCAGCCTCTACAGTGTGCTTGCCTTCGCCAATGCGTCCAGCGTATCCACCCTGTGCTGTATCATACTTTAACAGATGTGCTAACATCTTAGGATCGGTTAAGTCGTTGATTGCTACTACCTCGTAACCCTCTGCTCCGAACATCTGACGGAAAGCCAGACGTCCAATACGTCCGAAACCATTAATTGCAACTTTTACTGCCATGATTCAATTCCTCCTAGATTGTTAAAAAAATATTATTTGTTAAATATTAATCAACTGCCTACATTGTACTCAATTTTATCCAAAATAGCAAGCCTTTTTTTCGTTTCTGCCATTCTGACTATTTTCTCTCATAAATTCCCATAATTTTCAGCGCATTTTTATTTTCTCAATTTCAGGTCCTGGCATGGACTTGTTATTGCAGCGGTTTGTGGTTATAATATTGGCAGACATAGGAAATAAAGGAGGCACATGACTATGGATGCCATTTATGACTGCCATCTCCACACAGAATTCTCCGCAGATTCCGAAACTCCTGTGCGGGACCAGCTGGAAAAAGCCGTCTCCCTTGGAATGAAGGAGATCTGCATTACCGATCATCATGATTATGGAAGTGAATTCTGTCCTGATGACTTTACATTAGACATTCCTTCTTATATAGAAAGTTTACGAAAAATAAGGGATGAATACGCTGGCCGGATCCGCTTAAATATAGGGATCGAGCTTGGGCTGCAAAACCATGTAGATGATTATCTTCACAATTTTGCAAAGACCTGGGGAAAGGAATTTGATTTTGTCCTTGGTTCCAGCCATTTTGTGGACCGGATGGATCCTTATGAAAGAGAATACTGGAACCATTTCGGGGAAGAAGAAGGTTTTCGCGCCTTTTTTGAAGTATCCCTGAAGCGTGTCCAGAATCTTTATGATACCTTTGACTCCTACGGCCATCTGGACTATGTTGTAAGATATGCTCCCCATAAAAACGAATTTTATTCCTGGAAAAAATATGAGCCGTGGATCCGTCCATTGTTAAAGCTTCTTATTGAAAATGGAAAATGTTTAGAATGCAATACCGGCGGCTTCCGCTATAAACTTGGAAATACCAATCCATGTGCCGATGTTTTCCGTTTCTACCGGGAGCTTGGCGGTGAACTGATCACCATTGGTTCTGATGCCCACTCACCTGAAACCTTAGGCATTGGTTTTGAGCAGTGCCGGGAAATGTTAAAGAGCTGCGGTTTCCGCTATTATACCGTATTCCATGAAAGAAAAGCGGAGATGCTCCCACTGTAGGGACATCTCCGCTTTTTGCATAATCCTATATCAATTTAATAACAGCAGGACCGAGCCATTAATCTGCTTTCATCTGCTCTTTTATGTCTTCCTTTAACTGTTTCCAGCTTTCCGTATTTTCTACATAATATTTCGGGCATTGCTTTCCGTTAATGTCATAATGACGGACTACATCGGAGCTTTTCAGCTTTAACTGCTTACAGAGCCAGGCAGTGAGTTTTACCACGGATTCATAAGAAGCATCGTTAAATTTACCCGTATCATCCGGGTGACATACTTCAATGGAAATGGTATCGTCATTTCTTGGGGCATTTGCATAGGCAATTTCGTCAACAGGAATGCACTGTATCACCTCTCCATCCATTCCTACTACAAAATGGCTGCTGGAAGAGGTTCCATCTTTTTGCGTATCCTGATCTGCCAGACTGTCAAAATAGTTTCTGGTAGCTTCTGCGCTGGTTCCCGGATTTCCCACATAATGGATCACAATGTTTTTTACCTGTTTTCTGGTCACGTCCGGACGTGAAAAAATATTTTTCCGCAGAAAATCCTGCTGTACCCAGTCAGGCACTTCCACGGCTTTCAGATCAACTGTATTTTCAGGCTCTCTTCCCCATATATAATAGCCGCTGCCAAGACCGGAAAGAATACCGATCATCATTGCCATAAAAACGGCTGCCATGGGAAAAGTGATCACCTTTCGTTCTTGCTTTTCCAAGTTATCTATCCCCTGTATCTTATCTTTTTTTCACTATAACATTATTCCCTGAAAAACTCAATGAAGAACTTCTTAAGGACTTGCAGTAAATTTTATGAAGAGTATACTATTTTCTGCAACTTTTTTCCCGGTTCATACGTCTAATAAGTGTAAGACATGAAAGGAGAATCTGTTATGAAATATTCTGATCAGACAAAGAAAATACCGGCACAGACGGAAAAAATGCTTATTGACCAATATGAACGTTTTTACCGGCTGGCTTACAGTTATGTACATAATGAAGCGGATGCACTGGATGTTGTACAGGAAAGTGCCTGCAAAGCCATTATTCAGTGTAAAAATTTAAAAGACACCGAAAAGCTTCTTCCATGGCTGTGCCGGATCGTAGTAAACACCAGTCTGGACCTGCTGCGAAACCAGATAAAAGAGCAGCCGGCCGAAGAGCTTCCTGAAACAGTAACAGAAGATAAGTACCAGGAATTCGACTTAAAAGAAGCGCTGAACCGTTTGGATCCGGAAAACCGCACCATTATCACCCTGAGATATTTTGAAGATATGAAGCTTGAGGATATTGCCCTTGTGGTAAATGAAAATGTAAATACTGTAAAAGCAAGATTGTACCGATCGTTAAAAAAGCTTCGCATTCAGTTAGATGATACTGCAGGTCTTTAAAAGAAAGGAGCATTTATTAATGAAAGAACAGGATCGTAATTTAGAATATTTTGATGATTTAGATAAACTGGAATCTTTAGGAGCTTTAAAGGAAGAATATAAAGAAATCCCTGTTCCTGATGCTGCAAAAGCACGGATCATGATGGGGATCAGGGAAGGGAAACGCAAGAACAATCCATTCCTTCGAATTTTACGCACTACCGGCACCACTGCTGCTGCCGCTGTAGTTGCCCTGGCTATTGTTACCAATGTAAGCCCCACCATTGCCAATGCCATGACAAATCTGCCGGTGATCGGCGCCATTGCAAAAGTTGTCACTTTGCGTACCTATGAAGATAAGACCAATCATTTTGAAGCCAAAGTAGACATCCCGGAAGTAGATTCTGCACCAGAGGCTGTGAACCGGTCTATTGAAGACTATGCGAATGAGCTGATCGCACAATATGAAAAAGACCTTCAGGCATCCCAGGGAGAAGGCAACTACTCTCTCACTTCTACTTACAAGGTAGTAACGGATACGGACCGGTATCTGTGCCTGCGTATTGATACCACTCTTGTAATGGCAAGCGGAACAGAGTATACAAAGGTATTTACCATTGATAAAACTACAGGAAATCTTGTTTCCCTTTCTGACCTGTTTAAAGACAAACCGGAAATGCTCACTGCCATCAGCGATAATATTAAAGAACAGATGAAACAGCAAATGGCTGCTGACTCTTCTGTTACTTATTTTATTGACAGTGACATGCCGGAATGGGATTTTAAGGAATTAAAGGGTGATGAAAGTTTTTACTTTAATGAAAAGGGTGAGTTGGTGATCACCTTTGACGAGACAGAGGTTGCTCCGGCTTAT
>JBNMGK010000439.1:0-2117 GCA_050872205.1 Enterocloster sp. | reverse complement strand
TCTGGAGCATTCCCATACCGTCTCTGCCTGCGATAGAGGATACAAGGATCATATTTCCGCTCTTATTTGCTTCCAGATGTGCCAGACCATGTTTGATCATATGTACGGTTCCCACTACGTTGATATTGAACAGTCTCTGAACCTCAGCTGTAGTTGTATGCATCATATCCTGAAGGGAAATTACGCCTGCTGCATTTACGATCACATCGATCTTTCCGCCGCCAAATGCTGCTGCGTCAGCGATCAGTTTCTTAACGTCTTCTTCTACAGCCACGTCACATTTTGTGAAGCCGCCCTTTACGCCAAGTGCCTCGATCTCTTTTACGGTAGCCAGGCCCTGATCTTCTTTACGGTTTGCGATATATACGTTTGCGCCGCATCCTGCAAACTGAAGTGCCATCTCTTTACCAAGTCCACGTCCACCACCTGTAACAAGGACTGTCTTTCCAGTAAAATCAATATTCATTGCCATAACTAAAAATCCCCTTTCCATATACATTTAACTTACACCTAACTCTGTTAATATTTTATCACTATATATGGAAATGTCAATGTTTATAATCTTAAGTTTTTACTGTTTTTCCCATAACTATTGGCTTTTCTATCGTTAATTTTTTAATCAGCTTTCTCAAAACAGCCGCTTTTGTTCTCCGGCCAGGTGTCTTCTAATTCTTTCCGGTAATGGTACCAGAGGATCTGTCCGTCTGTTATGGAGATACCGATCTCCTTTATTCCGTCATTGTCTAAATCTTTTAACTGGATCCCAGACATGTCACCCGCCTCTTTTCCCGGCTCCCACAAAAGACTGCCTGCTCTGGCACCGCTTGCGCTGTCATATACAGCATAGCCGTTTTTATTATCCAACAGAGAAAGACAGAAAATGAGAGTACCTGTATCGTCTAAGTACAGATCTTCGGAGTACGCTCTGTAAGTGCGCCAGTCATCACCGGCGAAATCTGTTTCAAAATAGGGCTCCGTTTCCGGTTCCTGGGCCTGGATCCCATATAAAAGCCAGAATGTGCAAGCAAATAAAAATACGCTGATCAAAACCGGGACGATCCCAGCGATCGTTAAAATATGCCACTTTTTCTGCCCTGTCTTTTTGCTCTGGATCATACCTGCTGCAATAAAACCCATTCCCAGCAATAATGTGACCATTTCCAATAGGAACATCCGTCTTTCCCCCTCTTTTTTCAAAAATCCATGATATTATTCTGTATATCTGAACTATACAGTCTTTTTCCCATGGAAAATATTAACTAAGGGTTAGTTTTTTACTATACACATTTTCATTTACAGGCTATAATAGTTCTGGAAAAATATGAGTATAGAGAGGGTATTTTTTATGTACGATTTAAAGATGTTAGAAGAGATTAAAAGCCAGGAAGAGCGTATCCACTTTTCTTCTTTTGATTACAATGATGCTTATACACTGGGAACCATGCTTCGTGAACGTGGTCTGACTACTCCAAAGCCAATTGCTATCCGTATTGTTTTTGACGATATTATCCTGTATCAGTCTTTCCTTCCAGGAACAGATGAAAGCAACAACCAGTGGATGAACCGCAAGCAGCACACCGTTGAGCGCTGCCACACTTCTTCCCTGCGGGCTGCTGTAGAGCGTGAATTAAATGGAGTAAAGGAAAACTGGCAGCAGGACGAGTCCCACTATGCATTCTGCGGTGGCGGATTTCCAATTATTGTAAATGGTGAATTTCGCGGCGTTGCCATGATCTCCGGTCTGCCTCATCTGGAAGATCACAGAAATCTGGTGGAAGTAATGGATCAGTTCTGCGCACAGAAAAATGCGTAAATTTTATTCATATTATTGGTTCTGGCAACAAATACAAAGCAGACCACGGATATCCCATTTTACTGAAATATCCGCGGTCTGCTTTTTTATCTTGCATATTTTTTGTTATTCTTGTCTTCTTCTAATCTATTCCCACTTTTTCCAGACATCCGGCTGGTAGCCCAGTGTGGACTGCTTCCCGTTTCTGACTACCGGAGTTTTGATCACCTGGGAATTTTCAAGGACTTTTTCCAGCTTGTCTTTCTCTGCGATGTACTTGATCAGAGACAAAATATCCTTCTCTTTTCCATTCCAGTTGATCATG
>JBNMGK010000195.1:0-5294 GCA_050872205.1 Enterocloster sp. | reverse complement strand
TACCATACCAGCCAGATACTCCGGCACGATGGCGTCAAACACCGTTTCGCTGTCCGGCTCATATAAGATCAGGGAATGGATCTGTTTCATATCCTTTTCTTCCCCTGAAAGGTCTTCTAACGGAAGCATGGATGATACACCTGGCTTCTGGGAAAGCATGGAGACAAAATTGGTATAGCCCAGGGCTGCATGACCGAATTCTCCGGCCTTAAAAGCCCTGCACAGTAAGGCTGCGATCTCGAAGCAGTCAGATACAGAGATATCTCCTGCTTCTGCGAAGTCTTCCGTTACCAGTTCTATGCCCCTGCGTTTGTAATATTCTACTGCCTTCTTTCCGATAGGAAGTACGCAGTAATCTTTCCCGGCAGTTTCGCTCTCCATTTCCTTAAACAGGTTGGAATTGTATCCACCTGCCAGTCCTCTGTCACCGGCGATCACTACATAGCACCATTTTTCGTTTTTACTCTTCTTTGTATACACGGAAGAAAGGTCTGTGTTGCCTGCAGCGATCTGTTTCAGTGTGTTTTCCAGAGTGTGGAAATAGGGCCTGCTTGCATCTGCCCGTTCCTTTGCCTTACGCAGCTTGGAGGATGCCACCAGTTCCATTGCTTTGGTGATCTGCATGGTGCTCTGTATGCTCTTCATACGGAGCTTCACGGCTTTCATATTTGCAGCCATGTGTTCCCTCCTTATAATTCATATCATTATCCCCCTCATTCTCGTCAGAGAGTGGCGGGAACCTGATATCACTATTATCTGGTCTTTAAGAACCGGTCGGTGTAGTCAGCTAAAGCAGCTTTTAACTTCTCTTCTGTCTCGCCTTCCAGTTTTCCAGTAGTACGGATACCTTCCATAGCAGCTACGCCCTGAGCGTCACTGTCAAGGAATGTATACAGGCCCTCTTCGTATGCCTGGATATCTTCTACTGCAACATCTGTTAAGATGCCCTTTACAACAGCATACAGGATAGCAACCTGCTTCTCTACCGGTACAGGTGTACTTCTTCCCTGCTTTAAGACTTCCACGATACGTGCGCCCTGTGCCAGACGTGCCTTGGTATCTGCATCCAGGTCAGAACCGAACTGTGCGAAGCTCTGTAACTCTCTGTACTGGGAGTATACCAGTTTCAGGGTTCCGGCAACCTTCTTCATTGCCTTGATCTGTGCATTACCACCAACTCGGGATACGGAGATACCCGGGTTTACAGCAGGCATGATACCGGAGTGGAACAGCTCTGTCTCCAGGAAGATCTGTCCGTCAGTAATGGAAATAACGTTGGTAGGGATGTATGCAGATACGTCACCTGCCTGTGTCTCGATGATCGGAAGGGCTGTAAGGGAACCACCTCCCTTTTCATCAGAAAGCTTTGCCGCACGCTCCAGTAAACGGGAGTGCAGGTAGAATACGTCACCAGGATAAGCTTCACGGCCCGGTGGACGGCGGATCAGCAGGGAAAGTGCACGGTATGCAACCGCATGCTTACTTAAGTCATCATAGATGATCAGTACGTGTTTTCCCTTGTTCATAAAGTATTCACCCATTGCACAGCCTGAATAAGGCGCAATGTACTGTAATGGGCTTGTCTCAGATGCAGTTGCAGCAACAACAATGGTATAATCCATAGCGCCGCCTGCCTGCAGCTCAGATACCAGGCTGGCAACAGTAGAACGCTTCTGTCCAATAGCAACATAGATACAGATAACGTCTTTGCCCTTCTGGTTTAAAATGGTATCAGTAGCGATGGTAGTCTTACCAGTCTGACGGTCGCCGATGATCAGCTCTCGCTGTCCTCTGCCGATCGGGATCATGGAGTCGATCGCTTTAATACCTGTCTGTAATGGTTCCTTAACCGGCTGTCTGTCACAGATGCCGGGTGCCGGTGATTCTACCGGTCTGTATTCGGTTGTCTCAATAGGGCCTGCGCCGTCAATTGGCTGGCCGATAGCGTTTACAACACGTCCGATCATTGCCTCGCCTACAGGTACGCTTACTACCTTTCCTGTACGCTTAACAGTCTGTCCTTCACTGATCCCCTGATCAGAACCGAACAGAACGACGGAAACGCTGTTTTCTTCCAGGTTCTGGGCCATTCCGAAGGTGCCATCTTCAAATTCCAGAAGCTCTCCTGACATACAGTTGGTCAGGCCGCTTACTCTGGCAATACCATCACCTACGATCAGAACCGTTCCTGTTTCGCTCTGCTCAATAGCATTCTGGTAATATTTGATCTGGCTTCGGATGACTTTGGATATCTCTTCCGGTTTTAATTGCATTCCATTCACATCCTTTATACGATGATTTCCGTAACTTTTTTCTTAAGACTTGACAGACGCTCCTGTACAGTACCGTCAAGCTGCTTTCCTTCTAACTCCACACGGATACCGCCAAGTACCTGGCTGTCTGTTTTCTGTGTGAGAAGGACACTCTTGCCGCTGATCTTCTCCAGCTTTTCCTTTAATGCCTGTGCCTGTGCTTCTGTAAGGGCTACCGCTGTAGTGACCACTGCTTCCGCAATGTTGTGGTCCTCATTGTAACGTGCCTTAAACTGTCTGCAGCTGTCACGGTATTCCCGCAGCATGCCATTTTCGCATAACAGTTTTAAGAAGTTTAACAGATACAGGGAAAGCTGTCCTTCAAAGGCCTTGTCCAACAGTCCCACACGTTCTGTTTTGGGAATGGACGGCTCTGAAAGCAGAGTCAGATAATCCGGATTCTCTTTAAAAAGAGCCGTTACCTGCTCCATCTGTGGAAGGATCTCTTCTGTCAGCTTTTCTTCTGCGGCAAGGTCATAGAGACTGTCCCCGTAGATCTTTGCGGTCTTGGTCATGATGCCTCACCTACATTCTCAATAAACTCGTCGATCAGCTTCTTATGGTCTTCCTCTGAGATCTCGCGCTCAATTACCTTGCCAGCAATATCCATGGCAATGCCGCCGATCTCATTTTTGATGTCATTGACTGCTTTCTTCTTCTCCTGGGCAATGTCAGCCTCAGCCTTTGCCTTGATTCCGGCTGCCTGTGTCTGGGCTTCCTGGATCATGGCCTCACTGCGTGCTGCAGCGTCCTTCTGGGCATTCTGGAGAATGGAATTTGCAGTTTCTTTTGCTTTTGCCATTTCTGCCTCATAATCAGCCTTCATGGCATCCGCTTCTTCCTTTGCCTTTTTCGCATCCTGGATCTGAGAATCTGCTAATGCTCTTCTCTTCTCAATGATCGCGCATACAGGCTTGAACAAGAACTTCTTGATCAGCCAGCACTGGATGAACAGGTTGCAGATCTGGGCAATGAAAGTCCACGGTATGATCGTTACTAAATCCTGTGTTTCCCGCATCTTTCTACCCTCCTGTCTGTGGAAACCGCCTTCTGTTTTTCAGAAGTCTTCACATATTATATGCAGACTTTGAAACAGTAAGTGTTTCTGTAAAAATTAGGACAGGTAGTTCATGAAAGTACCAGGTGCTACGAAGATCAGCAGCAGACCGGTAACGAAACCGTAAATACCAGTGGTCTCTGCGATAGCACAACCAAGTAACATGGTGCTGGTTACATCGCCCTTGCACTCTGGCTGACGTCCGATTGCTTCCAGTGCCTTTGCAACTGCGTTACCTTCACCAATACCAGGTCCGATACCTGCGATCAGAGCAGCACCGGCGCCGATAGCACAACCTGCTAAAGCAATACCTTTTGCTAATAACTGAAAATCTGTCATAATAAATTTCCTCCTAGAATAATGTGAATAATATCTTTGATAAGATTTTCCTACTGCGAATTTTTAACCTTCTGCCGCATTTGCAATATACATGATAGTCAGCATACTGAAAATGAATGCCTGCATGAAACCGGAGAACCAGTCAAAGTAGACAGACAGAATAGCCGGAACACCCACATCAAGGAATGGGATGCTTCCTAAGACCTGTCCCAGCGCACCTGGCAGCCAGCCAAGAAGCGCTGATGTTGCTACCGCCAAAGCTGCATAGATCAGCCCGTTGATAACAACGCCAGAAAGAATATTTCCAAAGTGACGGCATGCCATACTTACCGGGGTTGCCAGCTCTGACAGAACATTGAAAGGTGTCATAACCGGAATTGGGGTAGTAAAGCCCTTTAAGTATCCCAGAATGCCGCCTGCCTTGATCTTATTGGAAGTGATCATAACGAACACTACCACTGCCCAGGCCGCTTCTGTAGAAAGATCGGCTGTAGGGCTTCTAAGACCGGTAAGGCTGATAAGATTGGAAACTACACTGGTCGTAAACAAAGCTGCCACAAATGGGATCAGGTTATCAAACTTTGTTCCGCCGGTATTATTTCTCACAAACTTCTGCGCCTGTTCTACCAGCATCTCGGCCACTGCCTGCCGTTTGGATATATTCTCTACCTTCAGGTCCCTGGTAAGCCATATGCAAAGTCCCGTAATAAGTATCATTACGATCCAGCTGACTACCAGTGTTTCGGATATCAGGAAATCTCCAAGGATAGGTATGCCTGTAGGGATCCTGAAATAAACCGCAGCACCTGAAATATTAAAATTCATATCCGCATTTTCATCTCCTTTCTTATAGATTTGGCTTTGCTTTTATTATTCCCAGAATGTTAATAAGCTTAATGCTCAGACTGGGGAAAAACAGCGGTATAATGCCCGCCGCAGCATTAACAAATGGTAATACCATTGCCAGAACGATCCATAACAACTGGGCCATGGAACGGTATCTGTAACTGATTTTCATACTCTTGTAGGCCTGCTCATCACTCTGTTCCCCGGATGCGATCTTCTGCACCGTAAGTCCCATAATGAAAAAGTTTCCTACTGCAACAGCTGCACCAATGATGCCGCCAATAACAACCTTGTAATCAAAAGGTACTGCATCTGGAAAAAGTTTATGGCAGACTGCAAAAGCAACGATCATAAGGATCGTACCTGCACCACTCCAGCATGCGATATGTCCTGTTTCCTTCTTTACTGCCGGTTGGATCTTCATATTTCTACCTCCCTGCTGCACACATATGTGTCTTCAGATCATACATGCCTGTTAAAGGCTTTCTCATGTTCTCTGTTTTTTTTCTTCTTCTGTGTTTTCATAATGGCAAGATATAATTTATATGCCGTCATAAAGGAACCCCCAAGTCCCATGATAAAACCAGGGATGTAGATCCACCCGCCTATCATAAAACGGCTGTTAAGCCAGCTGCATAAAAAAAGACACAACAGCAGCGGAGCCGCTAAGGAAATTCCCATCTGGCTAAGCAGTGAAAGATTTCTCAAAATATACTGCCAGTCCTTCATAAATCATATCC
>JBNMGK010000188.1:0-5401 GCA_050872205.1 Enterocloster sp. | reverse complement strand
TTAGACTTCACTGAGACAGAGGTAGAAAAAGAAGGCTTTGAAGTAACAGTAGAAGCACCAGACCTGTGCCCACGTTACATTGCACATTATGTATATGATGTAAAACTGGCACAGTCCCCTGCATGGATGAGAAGACGTCTGGCTCTGGTTGGAAATAACTCCATTTCCAATATCGTAGATATTACCAACTACATTATGCGTGAGTTAGGACAGCCGCTGCATGCATTTGACTGTGACTATCTGGAAGGCAATGCGATCTGCGTAAGACGTGCAACCGAGGGCGAAAAGATCGTTACTCTGGATGAGAAGGAATTTACCTTAAATCCAAACAATCTGGTGATCTGTGACGGCAAGAAGCCAGTTGCACTGGCTGGTATCATGGGTGGTTTAAACTCTGAGATCCGTGATACTACCACAGAAGTAATGTTCGAGTCTGCAAAGTTTGCCCGTGACAATATCCGTAAGAGCTCCCGTGCCTTAGGACAGTCTTCTGACGCAAGCCAGAGATATGCAAAGGGCGTTGACGAGTACGCAACAGAAATGGCTATGAAGCGTGTTCTGCATCTGGTAGAAGAGCTGGGAGCAGGAAAGGTTTCTAAGACCCATAAGAATGTAAATACAGGAAATTCCCTGGAGCCAAAGACCTTCAAGACCAGCATCAAGAAGGTAAACGGCGTATTAGGTATCACAGTTCCGGATGAAGATATCCTTCGCATCCTGAAAGGTTTGGACTTTGCTCCTGAGATCAACGGTGATGAACTGACCTTACATTTCCCTGCATACCGTGAAGATATGGAAGATTACCCGGATGTTGCAGAGGAAGTGATCCGTATGTACGGATATGACCATATTAAGTCCACCTTCCTTCCAACTGCAAAAGTGACCATTGGCGGAACCAATACCCGTCAGAAGACCATTTTAAAGGTTAAAAAGGCTCTCTGCAGCGTAGGCGCATTTGAGGGAATGCATTATTCTTTCTTCTCACCTGCTGATTTAGATGAAATGGAGTTTCCGGAGGATGCCATTGAGCGCAAGGCGATCCGCATCATGAACCCGATCAACGAGGATCTTTCCCTGATGAGAACCACTCTGGCTCCTCAGATGATCCACGCAATGGGACGCAACCAGAAGAGAGGTATCTTTGAGGGACGCATTTTCGAGATTGGAAATGCATTTATTCCAAAGTCTCTTCCATTAACAGAATATCCAAATGAGCGTGAGACTCTGTGTATCGGTGCATTTGGTAAGGATGAGTCCTTCTATACATTAAAGGGCATGGCAGAGACAGTGGCAGATGTGCTTCATCTTACCTTTACTTACGAAAGAACGGAAAAGCCATTCCTGCATCCAGACAGAACCGCCGCTATTCTTTTCGAAGGCGAAGTGATCGGTTATCTGGGACAGGTTAAGTATGAGATCATGAAGGAAGAGGCAATGCGTGAAGATGCCTATGTTCTGGAGATCAATATGCAGGCTCTGGAGAAATGGTACGGCAAAGCACCTGTATTCGAGCCACTTCCAAAATTTGCAGAGGAAAAGCGTGACCTGGCTCTGGTAATGGATAAGGACATCACCTGTGGACAGGTAGAAGAGTGTATCTACCAGGCAAGTGCTTATGTTAAGGATGTAACACTCTTTGACGTATACGAAGGCAAGCAGATCGCAGATGATAAGAAGTCCATGGCATTTACCGTACTGTTCACACCAAAGGAAGAAGCATTCCAGGCTGATACAGTAGACGGATATGTAAAGAAGATCTTAAAGCAGTTAAATAAGGCTTACGGAATTGAATTAAGAAGCTAAGTACAGACTGTGAGTGAAGCTCGCAATTAGAAATGTAATTTAGAAATACAATTTAAAAATGTAATTAAAAACTGCGGCAGACAGATGAAAATGTTTGCCGCAGTTTTTTGTACTTATATGGATTTGCTTTATATTTTAATTTTTGTGCTTTTCCAATGCCTTTTTAAACTCAAACCGGAACAGAACGCTGGTAAAGCAAATAGCAAGAAAATCCGCGATCGGTTCTGCCATGTATACAGCAGAGGTCTGATCTGCAGTGAAAATATGAGGCATAATGTAGATCAGCGGAAGCAGAAGGACAAATTTCCTGGTAACAGCAACCATGATAGAAGCTTTTGCGCTGCCTATGGAAGTAAAAGTCATCTGACATGCCATTTGGATGCCAAAAAGCAGGATAGAGGCCATGTAAATGCGGAGAGCATGGGCTGTAAAAGTCAGAAGTGCCTGGTCAGAGGTAAAAATAGAGGCAAAACCCGTCGGGAATACCATGATCAGCAGCCACATAAGGACGGAATAGGAAAGGTCGATCTTTAAAAGCAGTTTAAAGGAGTCCTTTACACGTTTTGTCTGGCCTGCGCCGTAATTGTAGCTGATGATCGGCTGTGCGCCCTGGCCAAGTCCCTGAAGAGGCAGCATGGCAAACTGCATGGCACTGGTTAAAATAGTCATGGCTCCAACTGCAAGGTCACCGCCGTATTTTAACAGGGAAGAGTTAAAACATACGGAAATAACACTTTCACTTGCCTGCATGATGAAGGTGGAAAGACCCAGTGCAAGGCTTGGAAGGATAATGCCTTTATCCAGCTTCAGGTTGCAGCGGCGTATCTTTAAATAAGATTTCTTTCCCATAAGGAAACTGAGCACCCAGGTACAGGAAAGAGCCTGGGAAATAATGGTTGCAAGAGCAGCGCCCCGGACACCCATGTGGAATACAAAGATAAAAACAGGATCCAGGATAATGTTGCTGGCAGCGCCTACTAAAACGGAAAGCATACCTGTCTTTGCAAAGCCCTGGGCCGTGATAAAAGCGTTCATTCCAAGAGTAAGCTGTACGAAAATGGTTCCCAGCGCATAAATATTCATGTATGCCACGGAATAGGAAATGGTATTTTCACTGGCGCCAAATGCCATTAAAAACCGCCGGTTCTGGGTGAATAAAATAAGGGTCAGCAGGAGAGAAACAAGGATCTGTGTGGTAAAACAGTTGCCAAGGGTCCGTTCCGCAGACTCCTTATCCCCTTTTCCCATAAAAATAGAGGCCCTTGGAGCGCCGCCGTTTCCTACCAGTGCCGCAAAAGCAGACACGATCATGATCAGAGGCATGCACACGCCTACGCCTGTCAGCGCCAGGGCACCGGTTTCCGGAATATGTCCGATACAAATACGGTCAACAATGTTGTAAAGCATGTTGATGATCTGGGCCGTGACCGTAGGGAGAGAGAGTTTCAACAGAAGCTTTCCCAAAGGTTCTGTTGCAAGGAAGTCATTTCCTTTGTTTTTCTGCAGGTTCATATTAATAAGTCCTTTCTTTTCACTGATTTTAAAGCTCTTTTATCGCTTTTTTGGTGTTTTCCATGATCAGACAGTTGATCCGCTCATAGGAGAGCAGTTCTTCTTCCGATAATCCATTAAAGATCTGTTTATAAAGCTGCTGCTGCATAAGGCTGACAGCAGAGGTGATCTCAGATGCAGCCGGGAGAAGGGATAAATGTATTTTTCTCCGGTCAGCCTGGTCGGCAGTCCGCTGCAATAATCCCTTCTGGATCAGGCTTTCCACTGCCTGAGAAACATTTCCCTTGGAAAGCATACGCAGCTCTGTAATATCGGCAGCTGTGTCTTTATCTGGATTGTTATAGAGAAAAGAGATCACTTTTCCTTCTGTGATCGTCAGCTGCCATTTTTCACATATATTCTTTAATAACTGTTCCTGAAGCTTCATAGCCAGTCGGATATGTGTGAGAAAGTCAGTGATACATATCATAAAAAGTCTCCTTTCAAAAAGTTTTAAATAAAACTGTTCTAAAAAGAACTATTTAACAGAGTAAAACAAGAATAACAAAATGTCAAGACCTTCCAGAAACTTTTCTGCTGTCTCAAGACTTAACAAGCTAAAGGGGATATGTTATACTGTAATGAGTGCAGAAAAAAACAAGCGGCTGCGTAAGCAGACATTTGTTTTTTTCAAGCCATTAACGAACGAACCGCCTGCGTAAGCAAGCAGTAGAGCGCGTCAGCGCGGGGTTCGTGAGTCTAAGCGATAAGCGAACAACGAACAGGAGCATCACATACATCATGCAGACCCTGAACCAGGATATAAAAAATCACGATTTTAAGAAAGTATATCTTCTCTTCGGGGAAGAAGCATTTTTGAAAAAAAGCTATAAAAACCGCCTGCGGGAAGCCATTACCCAGGACGATACCATGAATTACAATTATTATGAAGGAAAGGGAATGAATGTAAACGAGATCATCAGCCTTTCCGATACAATGCCCTTTTTCGCGGAAAAGCGTCTGATCCTTATGGAAGACAGCGGCTGGTTCAAAGGCGGCGCAGGAGCCGATGAAATGTGCGCCTATATAGAAAATATTCCGGATACCACCTGCCTTATATTTGTGGAAACAGAAGTGGATAAGCGCAGCCGTATGTACAAAGCAGTGAAAAAATACGGTTACATCGCGGAAATGGAACGCCAGGACAGCGCCCAGTTAGCCAGGTGGGCAGCAGGGATACTGGCAAGAAACGGAAAAAAGATAACCACCCGGACCATGGAATATTTCCTGGGAAAAACCGGGGATGATATGGAAAATATCACATCCGAACTGGATAAGGTGATCAGTTATACCTTAGGCCGGGATGTGATAACAGAAGAAGACATTGACGCCGTGTGCATTACCCAGGTGACCAATAAAATATTTGACATGATCACCGCCATTGCAAACCGGCAGACAAGAAAGGCTATGGATCTGTATGAGGATCTCCTTACCTTGAAAGAGCCGCCTATGCGTATTCTGTTTCTGATCGCAAGGCAGTTTAACCAGATCTTACAGGTAAAAGAATTGATGAGCAGAGGCATGGATAAGAGCACTATTTCTTCCAAATTAAAACTGCAGCCTTTCGTAACAGGAAAAGTCATGGCACAGGCAAAGACATTTACAAAAGAGCAGATCATGTCCTACGTAAATCTGTGTGTAGACGCAGAGGAAAGCGTAAAAACAGGAAAACTTCAGGACCGGCTGGCAGTGGAACTGCTGATCGCAAACCGTTATTAGTAATAAGCTATGAAAAAATAAGTTATGAAAAAATCAGCGAAAAAGACAGACAAGACCAATAAAAAGAATAAAGGGGTAAAAAAATGGCAGAAGAAAAACAGTTAAAAGGCGTAGCAACCGAAAAAGAAAGTGAAGCATTTTTACAGGAGATCCGCACCCAGACGAAGGAAGTATTAAAAGAACTTCTGGCTGTGGCAAAGATGAAGCCAGGCCAGATCCTGGTAGTAGGCTGTTCCTCCAGTGAGATCAGCAGCCACAAGATCGGTTCTTTTTCCAGCGAGTCCATTGGAAAGACCGTATATACAGCATTATATGAAGAATTAAAGCC
>JBNMGK010000152.1:0-6128 GCA_050872205.1 Enterocloster sp. | reverse complement strand
GATCTGCCATTTTTATTTTCAGGCTGCCTGGGCTTTTTTCTTTTTAAATAAAGGAGAAACATAAGGCCAAATTACAAAGATAATAGAGATGACAGCCAGTACACAGCTGATAGGTCTTGTAAAGAATACCTTTATGGAACCTGTATAAACCATACTGTTAATATAGTTGGATTCCATCATGCTTCCTAAAATACTTGCCAGAATAAACGGCGCTGTAGGAATGCTGAACTTGTAGAACAGATAACCAACAATACCAAAGGCAATGGCTACGCCAATGTGGAATGGGTTATTCTTGTATGCAAAGGAACCAGCTACACATAAAGCAAGGATGCCTGCAGATAAAACCTTCGGGTTCAGCTTTAAAATAGGAGCTGCCAGGTATTTGCAGTATAACAGGGACATTGGCATCATCAGGATATTTCCTACCAGGAAGCAAACCAGGATCAGATAAGCAGAAGCCGGGTTCTTATCAAAAAGAGTAGGACCTGCTACCATGCCGTGAATAGTTAAAGCACCGATGAAAAGAGCTGCTGTAGAGTTTCCTGGGATACCAAGAGACATAAGAGGTACCATGGAGCTTGCTACTACCGCATTGTTTGCAGCCTCAGGAGCTGCAATACCTTCTTCAATACCAGTACCGAACTTCTTTTCCGGATGAACACGTTTTTCTACGTCATAAGCTGTATAGATGGCCATGGTCATACCAGCGCCAGGCATACATCCTAACAGGTTTCCAATGGCAGAAGCACGCAGCCAGGTAGGAAGCAGCTTCTTGCACATGGAGAGCTTTGGAAAGGCTACTTTATCACCGGTATTCTGATGAACTTCCTTTTCAGCCTCATCTACCATTTCTCCATCCCAGTCTCCTGTGTCCTGTCCTACTTTTTCTGCGATCTTTAGAACAGAAAGGATACCAAACAGACCGATCATACGAGGTACCAGCGGAATACCATCCATAAGGCTCATAGAACCAAAGGTAAAACGTGTCATACCAGTGGAGGTACTTACACCGATGAAGGAAAGCCAGAGGCCAAAGCCCATGGATAAAAAGTGCTTCCAGCTGTTTCTTCCAGCCATACCAAGAACGGTTGCAATACCTAACACACCTAACATGAAATACTCAGGCGGTCCAAACTTTAAAGCAAAAGAAGCAAGTAAAGGAGCGAAGAATATTAAAACCAGAGAGCTGGTCAGTCCGCCAAATACAGAACTGGTCATACAGATACTTAATGCTTCCAGACCTCGTCCCTTTTGCCGCATTTTAAATCCATCTTCTGCTGTTACCATTGCGGAAGCAGTACCTGGGATCTCCAGAAGAACAGCCGGGATAGAACCGCCACAGGCAGAAGATACGTAAACACCTACTAAAAGAGCGAAAGCCCACTGTGCAGGCATACCAAAGGTAACGGGAATAAGGACAGCAATGGTAATACTGTCATTTAATCCAGGAAGAGCTCCTACTGTAAGTCCTAAAGCAACGCCTAAAAGCAGCATCAGAAATACGGAAGGGCTGGCAAGCTGCGATAATCCAAGTAAAATATTTCCCATATCTCATTCCTCCTAAAGCCAGAGTGTTGGCAGCGGTACATTTAACAGGTAATTAAATGCCACAAATACTACCGTTGTAATGATCACAGCTGATACTGCAAGCATTTTGTAGTTCTTGTAATCCAGTACCCACATGGTGAAAGCAGTCAGCCATAATGTATCCAGGTAGAAACCGATCTTTTTGATCAAGAATACATACAGATACATGGCAACGATACAGGCACCTACACGCCCAAAGTTTACACCTTTAAAACGATCCTTGTGATCCTTTTTTCTCCACTCTGTTATGAAGTCGATAATACTTACAATGATAATGGCATAGGCAACGATGATGGGCATCATCGCGTCTCTTTTGGTCATAGAAGCAGCTGAATATCTTACCCAGATACCAAACAAGAGAAACGCCGTAGGACTTATCAGTGAAATGATCTTGTTTTTATTCATATCCTATCCTCCATGTAACGCAAAAGCTTCAAATCTTTAAAAATAGAGAGGTCCCGGTCTTCCCAGGACCTCTCCCAGCAAACTTCCTTACTGCTCACCTGCTAAGAGGTAATCCTTCAGGTTGTTAAATAATTCTGTTTTCTTGTCAACAAATGCCTGATACTCATCACCGCTCTCGCATGCAGGAGTCAGGTTTGCATCCTTCATAGCCTGGATAAATTCATCACTGCTGCAAAGCTTTGTAAATTCGGAGCATAAGTACTGATAAATGTCATCTGGAACATCAGTTGCGCAGGCAATGGCTCTGTCAGCGCCGTCGATAAAGCCATCATAGCCCTGCTCTTTGAAGGTAGGAACATCTGGAAGTCCTTCCAGGCGCTCTTCTGTCATGATACCAAGAGCCTTTACATTACCGGAAAGGATAGCGTCTGCACACTCACCAGCTGTTAAGCAGGTCAGATCTGCATGTCCGCCCATTAACTCAGAGATCTGTACGTTACCGGAGTCAACATGTACGCTGTCATACTGAACATCGATGCCCTTCTGCTCTTTCATCTTCTGGGTCCAGTCCAGAGTTCTTACATGAGTAGAGGTACCAAAACCGGAGTCATTGATGATCAGCTTATTTTCTTTTGCATACTCTAACATTTCATCAACTGTATCAAAAGGAGCATCCTTACGTGCGATCATAACTACAGGGTCTGTATTCGGGCAGATAACGATCTTAAAATCATCTACTGTAAATGGTACCTGCTTTAAGATCGGGTTGCTGATAGCAGATGCTGTATAGGTCAGCAGAGTATAGCCATCAGCAGGAGCTGTCTTAGCTACATAAGCCTGTCCAATTGCACCACCGCCGCCTGGCTGGTTTTCTACGATGATATTAGCGCCCTTGAAATATTTTCCTTCCATAGCAGTCTTGGAAATCAGACGTGCCAGGATGTCATTTCCGCCGCCGGCATCAAAAGGAACGATAATGGTAATATCCTTGGTAGGATAATCAATATCTGCACCGTCATCTGCTTTTGCATCTGCCTCTGCTGCAGTTGTATCAGCGGAGGCTTCTTTCTGGGTAGTCTCCTCTGCCTTTGCAGTTGTCTGATCAGCTGTTCCCTGACTGCCTGAGCCACAGGCTGTTAATGATGCTGCCATTGCCATACCAAGTGCTAATCCAAAAATTTTCTCATTCTTACGTCCTCCTTGATTTATGATAACTTATACAAATCTCTTCTTGTACTGTTCATAGATGCGGTCCAGTCCCATTTTCAATGTACTGGTCGGGCATCCAATATTCAGGCGGATAAAGTTCTTTCCTTCCTGTCCAAATCCATCGCCTCTGCTTACTGCTACCTTGCAGTCGTGGATAATGAAATCTGCTAACTCATCCCCGCTTATTCCAAGGCCACTGCAGTCTAACCACATAAGATAGGTAGCTTCCGGCTCTACCAAATGAATCTTTGGCATTTTTTCTTTCAGGTAATCTCTTAAGAAATCTACATTTTTCTCTAAATATGGAAGTAACTGCTCCAGATAATCTTCACATTCTCTGTAAGCTGCTACCAGCGCCGGGATCGCTGTTATATTCTGCTGGATGCTTCGGTTCATCTTAAACCGCTTGTTTAACATATCACGAAGATTTTCATCTGGAACTACCACTGCTGACGCTCTTAAACCAGCACAGTTAAAGGTTTTAGAAGGTGCATAACAGGTGATGATGTTCTTTTGCATCTTCTCATCTCCCAACATACCCATTGGAATGTGCTTATGTCCATAAAGCATCAGGTCTGAATGGATCTCATCACAGATAACAACCACTCCATTGTCAGAACAGATTTTAGAGATCTTATACAGCTCTTCCTCTGTCCAGGCACGTCCTACCGGGTTATGAGGACTGGACACGATCATCAGCTTTGCCTTTGGATCCTTTGCTCTTCGCTCCAGATCTTCAAAATCAATGGTATAATGTCCATTTTCATAGATCAGGCTGTTGTCGCTGATCTCTCTGTGGTTATCTACTACTGCAAATCCAAAAGGATGATATACAGGTCTGGAAATAATAATCTTATCTCCTTCTTCCGATAACGCCTGTATCATGGTATTAAATACAGGAACGATTCCTGTTGCAAATACCAGCCACTTTGGATCCAGCTTCCAGCCGTGACGTTTTTCCACCCACTCTGTTGTTGCCTCATAAAAATCAGGTGTTACAAAAGGATAACCATAGATTGGGTGCTGCAGCCGTTTGATCACCGCATCTACTACAGGCTGTGGGCATCTGAAATCCGTATCTGCCACCCACATAGGAAGGGCATCTGGATCTCCTACTCTTGGTCCCACATTATCCCATTTGGAAGAACCTGTATTATGCCGGTCGATCACTTCATCAAAATCGTATTTCACCTTGTTGTCCTCCTTTATGAAAGATCGGGAAGTTGTTTTACTGTTTCTATTTTCAGGATTGTTTCTTCTATTTGTTTTGCTCTGTCTGCTTTAAAAGCAACCTGGGCAAGACCTTCAAATTTGTCTGTTTCCTGTTCCTTAGAAAGAGGAACTGCTACACTGCCGGACATATCATCGATCTGGCAAACCTTCTTTTCCCCATTTTTTAAGGTAACCGTCATGCGGCTTCCCCAGCGTTTTGGATAACGTTCTGTAAAGAAGGGATCTGCCTTTACTGTCACCGATTCTGCAATCCGCCGAATCTCTGTATCAGCTACCGCACTGTCACTAAATTCTGCTACTGTGACTTTGCCTTTTACAAAGGCCGCCGCACAGGTATAAGGAATACTGAATTTGGCTTCTACACCATTTCCCGGATAATTGGTAAATCCGCACTGGAGCACGCCTACCTCGTAGGTTTCCACAAGAATGGAATCAATTTCCTCCGGTTTTAGGTTTTCTTCTTTCCTTAATTTTAATGCCGCATCAATGGCATGATGTGTGGTACGGCAGCAGGGGTAAGGTTTTTTGTCAATTTCTGCCATTACATATCGCTTTCCAAGGTCCATACACAGCTTATTCATGTCAAAGGTATCGCTGACTGCCTGATATAATCCTCCGTCCTTAGCGTCCAGAATGTGTTCCGGACCTGTCATTCCGCTAAGAGCCAGTATGCAGGCTGCTGTACCGTTCATGGCGGCTCTTGCAGGATGGAGCTTCTTGCAGGTAGAACCTTCTGCCAGAAAGACCCACAATCCGCTGGACTGGGTCCCCGCCATTCCAAATGCGGAAACTGTCTGATCTACACTTAATCCCATAAGCTTTGATACGGCTGCCGCCGCTCCGAAGGTTCCGATGATACCAGTAGTATGCCAGCCTCTTTTCCGGTTGCTGGCTACATCCATGGACCAGCCAACCCGTCCTAAAACCTCATATCCTGCGATCGCAGCTTCCAGAAATTTCTTTCCATCTGCTCCCAGGGCATCTGCCATGGTCCAGGCTGCTGTGACTACCACAGCTCCCGGATGAGATTTAGAAGCCGTATGTACATCGTCTAACTCCAGTTCATGTGCCATACACCCATTGACCATAAGGGCACTGAACAGTCCCAGCTTTCTTCCTTTCGCCCAGGCTGCTGCTTTTTTTCCATTCTTGCCAGGTCCGCACCAGTCTTCAAAATTTTCTGCAATGTGGCTTATCTGGCTGGACTCTGCCGCTCCAAGGGCGGAACCAATAGTATCCAGTACACAAAACCTGGCTGCCTTTACTACCTTTTCCGGTACATTTTCCAGTTTCAGGTCATGGACAAACTGAGCCAGACATCTTAATTCTCCAGCCATAGGCTAAATGTCCAGGGAATGGTACTTTTCAATATAGTTTAAAAGTCCACCCTCATTTAAGATCTTGATCTCTTTTTCAGAAAGAGTAAATGGAAGAGCAAATTCTTTATCATTGACCTTTTTGATCACACGGTTTTTTACATCGACGAAAAGCTCATCTCCTTCATCGATCTGGTCTGTATCACATTCAATGATCAGCATTCCGTTATTGATAGCATTTCTGTAAAAAATACGTCCGAAAGATTTTGCGAGAACAGCACCTACGCCTGCCTCTTTAATAATGATAGGAGCAATCTCACGGCTGGAACCACAGCCAAAGTTGCGGTCTGCTACAAGAATATCGTCTTTCTTTACATT
>JBNMGK010000020.1:0-17939 GCA_050872205.1 Enterocloster sp. | reverse complement strand
TCTTTTCCCTGATAAATAAAGGTCAGCTCCACATAGGTAGGCACATCATCCGATGCATATTTGCTGCGAAACATCCCTGTTTCCCTTACATTTCCGCTGGCTTCCCCATAAAGAGCAAAGGTTATGGCATCAAAAAGGGTGGTCTTTCCCGCACCTGTATCACCGGTGATGAGATAAAGCCCTTTTTCTCCCAGCTTTTCAAAATCAACCACTGTTTTTTCCCCATAAGGCCCAAAGGCACTTATAACCAGTTTTTTCGGCTTCATTCTTTCACCTCCCGGATAATATTTCGTACAAACTCTTCCTGAATCTGGCTCATAGGCTGGTTGTTCTGCAGCTCATAAAACTCCATGAACAGCTCCATTTCTGACTTCTTTTCTACTGCCTGAGCTGCTGTAAGCTCCACATTTTCCCTGGTTCTGCGGTTGTCATATTCCAGCTGCATAATATTGGGGTAAATGACCCGCAGCTTTTGCAGACCGTCTAAAATGTCCTCCTCATCGGTGAGTGTCACATGAAGGTAATCCTCACAGTTTCCATTTTCATAAAATGACTTTGCCGTCACTTCCATATAGCTGCCACGGATCTTTCGCATATCCCGCAGGGGATGCAGAGGAATGGCTGAGATCTCTGCCTTTCCCTTTTCTTTTAATTCCACCACAGTAATGGATTTTTCCTGACCAGCCTCTGAAAAAGAGTATTTAAGAGGTGTGCCGCAGTAGCGCACCTGATCTCTTCCCACTGCCTGTGGACTGTGAATATGGCCCAGCGCCACATAGTCAAAAGCATCAAACACCGAAGCATCTACATTGTCAAGACCGCCTACAGACACCTCTTCTGACTCACAGCGCATGGCACCGGTGACAAACTGGTGGGCTATTAACACATTCCGCACATCTGTATGAATATCCATATGGGAGACAGCCATTTTCACTGCACTCTGGTAATCGCACACTGTCTCTGTTTCTTTTTCAAATTCTCCCCCCTCAAAAGCATGGCGGACCACAGCCGGTTTTATAAAAGGCAGCAGGTGGATACACACTTTTCCATAGGCATCTTCCATTTCCACCTTTTCAGTCCTGCCCTCGTACACAGGAGCCACGTAAATACCGCTTTTCTTCATCAGCCGCCCGCCGTAGGAAACACGCTCCGGGGAATCATGGTTCCCGCTGATCATAAACACAGGCAGTCCCATTTCATTTAAACTTGTGAGAAAATCATCAAATACCTGGACTGCCTCTGCAGCCGGAACCGGCTTATCATAAATATCACCTGCCAGAATAATACCATCCGGCTGGTATTCCTCAGCCGCCTTTAAGATCTGTCCCAGAATATATTTCTGGTCCTCTAACATGGAAAATTCATTGACCCGCTTTCCAATATGCAGGTCTGATAAATGAAACAGTTTCATACAACCTCCTGCTAAAAAAGGCGCCGCAAAAAACATTTCCTCTTTTGCGGCACCTCTCATTCCACTTACTATCTATTTCCTGTTTATTTAGTTACTGTTCTAACTGCTTTTTGTAGATCTCAATTACTTTCTTCATCATTTCCGGACCTGGAGCGCCAATGGTCATACGCTTCTCAACGCAGGTCTTCATGCTGATAGCTTCGTATACATCTTCCTCAAATACAGGACTGATCTTCTTATATTCCTCTAATGGAAGATCATCTAAGGCAATGCCCTTGTCAATGCATAACAGTACCAGCTGTCCAACGATACCATGAGCATCACGGAATGGTACACCGTGATTTACCAGATAATCAGCTGCATCCGTAGCATTGGTAAAGCCGTTCTTTGCGCTGGCTTCCATTACGTCCTTGCGGAATTTCATAGAAGAGATCATGCCGGTAAATAAGGACAGACAGCCCTTAACAGTATCAATAGCGTCAAAGGTCAGCTCCTTATCTTCCTGCATGTCCTTATCATAAGCCAGAGGAAGTCCCTTCATAGTAGTGAGCATGGAAACCAGGGCACCGTAAACGCGGCCGCTCTTTCCACGGATCAGCTCTGCAATATCCGGGTTCTTCTTCTGAGGCATAATACTGCTTCCTGTGCTGTAGGAATCATCGATCTCTACAAAACGGTATTCATTGGTATTCCAGATAATGATCTCCTCGCTGAAACGGCTTAAGTGCATGGCAATGGTAGATAATGCGCTTAACAGCTCGATGAGGTAATCGCGGTCAGAAACGGAATCCATGGAGTTTAATGTAGGTCCGTCAAAATCCAGAAGCTTTGCGGTGTATTCTCTGTCCAGTGGATAGGTAGTTCCAGCCAGTGCGCCGGAACCTAACGGGCAGTAATTCATTCTCTTGCGGATGTCCTGTAAACGGGAACGGTCCCTGGAGAACATTTCAAAATATGCACCCATGTGATGAGCCAGTGTTACAGGCTGTGCCTTCTGTAAATGGGTAAAACCAGGCATAAATGTCTCTGTATTCGCTTCCATGATCACCAGAAGTTCTTTTAAAAGCTCTTTTACAAGAACATCCATCTCATCGATCTCATCTCTTGTATACAGCTTCATATCAAGAGCTACCTGGTCATTACGGCTGCGTCCTGTGTGCAGGCGCTTTCCTGCTTCGCCAATACGCTCTGTTAAGGTTCCTTCCACGAAAGAATGGATATCCTCGTATTCAGAGTCAGCCGGGATCACCAGCCTGCCGCTGTCTAAGTCCTCTCTGATTCCTTCCAGACCTGCTACAATGGCATCTCTGTCTGCTTCTGTCAGAATTCCCTGTTTTGCTAACATTTTTACATGTGCGATGCTGCCTCTGATATCCTGACGATAAAATTTCTGATCAAATGAAAGTGATTCATTAAAATTCTGTACCAGCTGGTCTGTTTCTTTTGTGAAACGTCCGCCCCAAAGCTTCATAATTGATGTCTCCTTTTACTTATCCTTTTTATAACCTGCATGTCCTTTCGGAACATTTTAGCATGTATGATTATTCATTATACCTTATAAATCTACATTTTGCTTCTTTTTTTCTTATTTTTTTCATTTACAACTGTAAATACAGCTGCACCGGCAAATACAGCCAGGCTGACACCTGTGATCATGGCGCCTGTTTTTAAACCTTCCGGCTCATAGGTGAACGTGATCTCATGGTCGCCTTCCCCCAGATCCGCTGCCACAAACGTATCAAAGACAGTTCTTGTTTCCGTTTCCACGCCGTCTACTGTAAGCTTCCAGCCCTTATCATAAGGAATGCTTGTATACATAGTGCCAGCTGTATCTGCATGAATGGTACCGGAAAGCTGTGTATCTGTCCACTTAGTCAGTTTTACAGGATTCTGATTCATTTTTTCATAAAACTCTTTAAACGCTTCTGTATCAAAACGCCATACTTCTGCCTGAAGAGCTGGATTTCCGTCATCTTCCGCCCGAAGCTCCACATCCGTTCCTCTTACAAGATAGCCAAGCTCCAGAAAATACCCTCTGTCCACATTGTCAAAGGTCTTGCTCTTTTCGCTCATGGTGGCAGTTACCTTTTCCACCTTTTTATTGGTCACATATACATAATACTGACCATTTTCTTCTGCTGTAAAAGTAAACTTCCTGCCTTCTGTGACTCCTTCATTGGACACTAAAACATCCTTCGTTCCCAACACATTGCAAAGGTCATTCTGGACAATAGCCGGGTTGCCGGAATCTAACAGCCAGTTGCTCTCCACATCAGAAGGAAGCATAAAAGCCACAGGAAGTGTGTACCTGTTCTCATAAAGCCACATGGAGCCTTTCCGTCCCAGCTGATCTTTTAAGCCAGTTGCAGGCTGCTGATCTGGATAAATGCCGTAACGGATAGAAAACAGGCTGTCCACTAACGGGGTGCTTCCCTTAATGCTGTAAGCATTGGTGGAGCTTTCGCAGCCAAGGAATCTTACAAAATCAGATAAAGAGGCATTTGCCACAGAAGAAAACAGGGACGCGGACGGAAAATTCATCCATGCACCGTCATTTTTTGTTTTGCTGTCTCCCTTTTCCACTCTGTAAAAGGTATCGCATTTAATATTTCCAGCTAACTGCTCTGTATCTTCATTATCCTTTACATAAGCCGTTCTGCTGGTAGTTGGAAGACTGCTGACCCCTAAGTTTAAGGCTGTTTCCACTGCCACCAAAAGCAGTGTAAGCATCATGATCACATCTTCATTCCAGTGCTTCCTCTTATACAGATAAATAAGTCCCATATACAGAGCCAGGAAAATAATGGCTGCGTAAAACACAGAAAAATGAAATTGCTCTGAGTTATCCACAAGCTTCTCTGCCATAATCACAAAAATAATAGCACCCCAGAAAGCCCATACAATCTGTTTCCAGGAAGTTTCTTTTAGTTCCAGACAGACCTGATAACACATAGTCAGCACCAGGGCGATATAAATAAAGGACTGTCTGCATGGAAGGCTGTTTGGATAATGAAAACCATGCCAGATGAAATTTAACACATTGATGGAAAAGCTGGCGTAAAACATTAACAGCAGGCCACAGTAAACCGCCTTTTCCCGCACTGTGATCTTCTTTGTCCCCAAGAAAAGCAGCAGGAACATGAGCACTGCCACACCACAGTAAATATTAGGCCAGTGGTCCAGCCCAATCTCCGTTCCCACATTTCCAATATGACGGGCGATCATATCAAAAATGGAAAAATAACAGCTGATGGTCTTTGGAAAATCAAAATCACCGGAAGCAGTTGCCTGTAATGCGTAGATCTCAGGCAGAAGCACTACAGCCGCCAGTCCTCCTGCAAGAAGAGAATAAAAGCCAAAGCGCACTCCTGTTGTCACAAACCCTTTTACTCCCTTTGGCGGGTATAAGATCACCTGTACGATCACATACATGACCATGAAAATACAGATCATAATGGAAATATAGTAGTTGGACAAAATAGAAAAGCCCAGGGCAACACAGTAAAGCAGCCCCCTTTTCTTCTGCACCAGCTGTTCTAATCCATAAAGGATCAGAGGCAGCAGCCAAATGCAGTCCAGCCACATAATATTCCAGCTGTAAGCTGCCATATAACCGCTTAAGGCATAGAAAATGCCGAAAATTCCTGCTATAAAATGCTTTTTCTCAAAATGATGGTTCAGATACCAGGTAAATGTTACACCACAGATACCTGTTTTCAGGGTGATCAGAATGGTCATAAATTCGATAATGAATTTCTTCGGACACAAAATGATCAGCCAGTTTACCGGACTTGCCAGATAATAGGCATAAAGAGCAGAGAAATTCACTCCCATGCCAATATCCCAGCTGTACAGCAGACTTCCTCCCTGTTTTAACTTGTACTGAAATTCAGAAAAGAAAGGCGCATACTGGTGATACATGTCCGTTCTTAAAAAGCACTCTTCTCCAAAAGGGAAAATGCCTCTCTGGGCAAAAAGAATGATCAAAACAGCTACCGGCACAAAAAAGGCCGCGATCAGCCCATCACTGGGGCGCAGGAAACGGAAGCCGCCATTATCCGGCTCTTCTTCAAAATCTTCCTTCTCTTCCGGCTCCGGTATTTCCTCTGGCTCCACACTGACCGTCCTGTTTTTCTTCTCTATTTTCGTTTCTGGCTGTAATGGGTCATTTTCCAGTAAATTCCCCTGTAAATTTTCCTGCAAAGATGCTGCTTCCTCCCTGCTGTCTGTATTTTTCACCGGAACCGGTCTCTGGACCATTTCCAGAACTGCGTCCAGTTCCTTTTCTACCTGTTCTATTTCTTCACGACTCACTGCATTCACCTTTCCTACAGCTGTTGTTATTTCTTTTTAAAGATCCAAAGTTTGCTGAATACATAATTTGCCACCATATTGATAACAGAAGCTGTCAGTTTGCAGAACATTTCATAAACAAAACCTCTGTCTCCTCCCAGCTTTACCATAACTACCATTAAGATCCAGGTAGCCACTCCGGAAATGGCTCTTGCCGCAAAAAAGGCACCGCCTTCTTTTAATAAATAAGAGGGATGCATGTTAAAATTGCGGAATACAATGATCTTATTTACAATATAGGCAAATAATACAGCTGCCACCCATGAAAGAGCCTGGGATACACCTACACCCATGGACATTTTTCTGAATAAAGTATAGGAAACAAAGTCCACAGCTGTTGTCAGTACACCACAGATCAGGTAGCTGATAGTCTCATAATTCACACATTTTTTCCATAATTTTCCAAACACTTTTTTTCTCCTGTATCTGACCTTGATTCTCTCTTTAAATGTTTTTTTCTATTTCTCTTTTCCTGGTCAGTTCTTTCTATTATATGGTAGCCGCCTGTAATTGTAAAGCTTGGTCTGCTGCCTGTCTTTGCCCTTTGTCACCCGTCTCACTTTCTTACTCAGCGCTTAACAGCTCTTTGGCTCCTTCTGAATAATGCAGCTCCCCGTCTTCTGTAATAAACACAGCATACACGCCATCCAGGGAGTCAGCTAACTTCATTCCATTCTCCAGTCCTAAGGCAAAACAGGAGGTACTCAGCCCGTCTCCGTCTACAGAAAGTTTTGAAATGATAGTCACCTGGGTCAAACCATTTTCATAAGGATAACCTGTATGTGGATCCAAAATATGATGATAGTTTACTCCATCCTGGATAAAATGGCGTTCATACACTCCGGAAGATACCACAGACAGATCATTGATATCCAGAGCGGCCACTGTTTCCGTACGGTCCGCGAATGGCTTCTGAAGACCGATCTTAAAGGGCGTTCCATCTGGTTTTTCACCTACACAAAGCACATTGCCCCCCAGATTGATAATAGCACTTTTTACGCCCTGTTCTGTAAGATAATCCTTGATCCGGTCTGCAATATAGCCCTTTGCAATGGCTCCCAGATCAATGGCTGTGTCATCATCTGCAAAAGTAACTGTATTTCCCTCTAAGGATACTTTCTTATAACCTACTTTTTCAAGGGCTGCCTGGATATCTGAACTTTCCGGCACTGTAGGATCTGCCCCTGCAAAATCCCAGAGACTGCTTAAAGGCTCAATGGTAATATCAAAGGCACCACCTGACATTTCACAGTATTCCAGTCCTTTCTTTAAAACCTGCGCTGTTTTGTCGGAAACTGTAAACTGTCTCTCTCCCGGTTTTCTGTGGTTCATCTGGTATACTTCGCTGGTCTCAATGGTGGTGCTTAAAACATTTTCATATTCCCTGCACACATCCAGAGCACCGTCTAATATCTCCTGTTTATCCGTATCATACAACGTAATGCTGACGAAGGTATTCAGCAGAAAATCCATTGTATTTACAGGTTCTTTCTGCTTTACAGCACAGCCTGTTAATGACAGCACCAGACAGATAACTGTAAGCAGGATGCAATTTATTTTTTTCCTATATTTATTATCTCTTTTTCTCATAAATGCATTCTATCACTACCACAGTTTTACTGTCAACAAAACCATAAACTGTTTAAAAATAGTTTAATTTAGTATATACTTGTAAATGATAAGCGCAAAAGGAGATCTTACATGAATCTTTCTTATTTAAAATACGCCGTAGAAGTAGAAAAAACCGGCTCTATTACAAAAGCAGCTCAGAATTATTATATGAACCAGCCCCATTTAAGCAAGATCATCCGTGAACTGGAGCGGGATCTGGGATGTCCTATTTTTGACCGTACAAGCAGGGGAATGATCCCCACTGCCCGTGGAGAAGAATTCTTACGCTATGCCAAAGGGATCATGGAGCAGGAAGCACAGTTAGACAAGCTATGCTCCAGAAATAAAGAATGTCCCCGTGAAATACGCCTTTGCGGTCCCCGGGCTTCTTACATATCCAGCACTTTAAAAGATTTCTTAAAAGAAGACGACCGGCTTTTCACTACCAATGTACGCTATAAGGAGACAAATGCAAAAGATGTAGTCCGTCTGGTCTCAGCCAAGGAATTTGACTTAGGTATTGTCCGCTGTCAGGTGCTTTACGAACCATTTTTTCTGAAAATGATACACGATGAGCATTTAGACAGTAAGGTCTTATGGCAGTTCTCTCCTAAGGTACTTATGTCCCCTTCTCATCCTCTTGCTGGAAAAGAGCCTTTAGACCACCTGGATTTTTCCCAGTCTGTAGAACTGCTTCAGGGAGATATACAGTATCCTTCCTTTATTCCTGAAAATCCTGACTGCGCCCTGGCAGACAGTGATCCCCGCCATACCATTTATATTTATGACCGCGGCAGCCAGTATGAATTCCTCCGTCATCTTCCAGGCGCCTATATGTGGACCTCTCCTGTTCCATACAGCACCCTGACAGAAGAAAAGCTGATCCAGAGAGAATGTACACGCCCTGATAATGTATTCAAGGATCTTTTAGTCTGTCGCAGCAACTACCGCCTGTCCAAAGCAGAAACAGAACTGACCCAGTGGCTTGGGCGCACCATCAGCCAGCTGTCTGACTGATCCATTTTGGTAGATCATTTTTATCGGGCCCCAAAATCGTCTTAAAAATAACAATATTCTCAGTAACAGAAACCGTCATTTTTCATCCCGTTTCCTGTTACTGAGTATTTTTTTCTATCTCATTTCTATTTTTATTCATTTTTCACAATTTTCCTCTCATTAATCGGTGATATACTTACAGGAATACCATTATTCCATTTTTGCATCTAGTCAAACTTTTATCAATGTGCTATTATGTAGTTGTTAAAGAAATAACGAACAGATACATATAGTCAATCAAACAACTATATTTTTTAGGAGGTCATAACTATGAGATTCACATTACCAAGAGATTTATACCACGGAAAAGATGCACTGGAGTCCTTAAAGACACTGCCTGGCAAGAAAGCCATTGTTGTTGTAGGCGGTGGCTCTATGAAGCGTTTCGGTTTCCTGGATAAAGTAGAAGCTTACTTAAAAGAAGCAGGAATGGAAGTTAAGTTATTTGAAGGCGTTGAGCCAGATCCTTCTGTAGAGACCGTTATGAAGGGCGCAAAGGCTATGCAGGAATTTGAACCTGACTGGATCGTAGCTGTAGGCGGCGGTTCACCAATCGATGCTGCAAAGGCTATGTGGGTATTCTATGAGTATCCTGATACCAAGTTTGAAGACCTGATCACACCATTCAGCTTCCCAACACTGCGTACAAAAGCTAAATTCTGTGCTATCTCCTCTACCTCCGGTACAGCTACCGAAGTTACCGCATTCTCTGTAATCACAGACTATGCTAAGGGAATTAAATATCCTCTGGCTGACTTTAACATCACACCAGATGTTGCTATCGTTGATCCTGCTTTAGCAGCTACTATGCCTAAGAAGCTGACCGCACATACAGGTATGGATGCTATGACTCATGCAATCGAAGCATATGTTTCCACACTGCACTGCGAATACACCGATCCGTTAGCACTGCATGCAATTGAAATGATCAACGAATATCTGGTTGCTTCCTACAATGGTGACCTGGATGCCCGCGCTAAGATGCATGACGCTCAGTGCTTAGCTGGTATGGCATTCTCCAACGCATTATTAGGTATCGTTCACTCTATGGCACATAAGACCGGTGCTGCTTACTCCGGTGGACATATCGTTCATGGATGCGCTAACGCAATGTACCTGCCAAAGGTTATTAAATACAATGCAAAAGAACCTGAAGCAGCTGCAAGATACGCTAAGATCGCTAAATTTATCAACCTGCCAGGAAATACAGATGAAGAACTGGTAGATGCTCTGATCGCAAGAATCCGCGAGATGAACAAGGATCTGGATATTCCTACCTGCATCAAGTACTATGAAGGCGGAATCATCGATGAGAAGGAATTTATGGAGAAACTGCCTAAGGTTGCAGAACTGGCAGTAGGCGATGCCTGCACCGGCTCCAACCCAAGAAGCATCAACCCAGATCAGATGGCTAAGCTGCTTAAGTGCTGCTACTATGATGAGGAAGTTGATTTCTAATTCATAACAGATCTGAAAGATTCAGAATTGAATAAAAACTTTTTAAGGGCTGCAGAAAATGATCTGCAGCCCTTACTAATTACCATACATCAAAAAACTGCCCGGTCACGTTTCTGTAACCAGGCAGTGTATAACTCGCAAACACGCACCTTTCGGTGCTCTACTGTCTGCTTACGCAGACGGTTTGCTCGTGAGTGTTTCATTCCATTCCCTTTAATAACTTCTCAACGCTTGAAAGCTTTACGCACAGTGCAAACAGCTCAGTAGCCACGATCAGATCGCCCAGAGGAGGATAGGTTGGAGCGATACGGATATTGCTGTCGTGAGGATCTTTGCCGTATGGATAGGTTGCTCCGGCTCCGGTCATAACGACTCCGGCTTTCTTGCATTTTGCTACGATGTCTTTTGCACAGCCTTCCATGGAATCAAAAGCGATGAAGTAGCCGCCCTTTGGCTTAGTCCACTCGCCGATGCCAAGACCGCCCAGTTCTCTTTCCAGGATCTCTTCTACTGCTTCAAACTTCGGACGGATGATGTCAGCATGCTTTCTCATATGCTCTACCATTCCGTGGATATCCTTGAAGAAACGTACATGACGCAGCTGGTTTACCTTGTCATGGCCGATGGTCTGGTGCTTTAACTGAGCCTTGATGTCTTCCAGGTTATTGTGGGAAGTAGCAATGGCTGCAATACCGGAACCTGGGAAGCTGATCTTGGAAGTAGATGCAAACTTGTAAACCAGATCAGGATTTCCAGCTCTCTTGCACTCTGCAAGGATCTCGATCAGATGATCCTGGTCATGGTCATACAGGTGATGGATGCCGTATGCATTATCCCAGAAAATACGGAAATCAGGAGCAGCCGGTTCCAGTCTTGCAAAGCGGCGTACTGTTTCGTCAGAATAAGAATATCCCTGTGGGTTGGAATACTTTGGTACACACCAGATACCTTTAATAGCCGGATCTGTGGAAACCAGTTCCTCTACCATATCCATATCAGGACCTTCTGGAGTCATAGGAACATTGATCATCTCAATGCCGAAATACTCGGTGATTCCAAAGTGACGGTCATATCCAGGAACCGGGCAGAGGAATTTTATCTTATCCTGCTTGCACCATGGAGTATTTCCCATAATTCCGTGGGTCATAGCTCTTGAAACCGTATCATACATAACGTTTAAGCTGGAGTTTCCATAAATGATAATGGTAGAAGGATTAACCTCCATCATATCTGCCAGAAGTTCCTTAGCTTCATCAATACCGGTAAGCACTCCGTAGTTACGGCAGTCTGTACCATCTTCACAGGTCAGGTCATCATCACTGCTGAGCACATCCATCATGCCCATGGACAGATCCAGCTGATCTGCGCTTGGCTTACCTCTGGACATATCCAGTCTCAGATCCTTTGTCTGAAAATCGTGATACTTCGCCTTCAGGTCCTTGCGAAGGGCTACCAGTTCTTCTTTGGTCATCTCTGCATACGGCTTCATAATTTCCTCCTCTATATGTGTTCTTAAGGCAGACATATGTCAGTGCTATAAACACATTTTCTTTCATTGCTATAAAATATACACCAAAGTATTTATTCCGTCAACACAAAATTTCCTTATGAAGCCAAAACCTTTACTTATGGTTAGATAAAACTATATATATTTTTACTTATATCCTGACAAATTCCCCGTTTTACCGGGGAATTTATTGTATAAAATGCTTTTTAAAGCTTTTACTGCGCCAGCAGTTCCTTTAACAGTTTATTTACCATTCCAGGATCTGCCTTGCCTTTCATGGCCTTCATGGTCTGTCCTACTAAGAATCCCAGGGCTTTTTCTTTTCCGCCCTTATAATCCGCTACAGACTGTGGATTTGCAGCCAGAATGCCTTCTATGGTGGTCTTTAAGGCGCCTTCATCATTGACTACCTTTAAGCCCTTTTCTTCTACATAAACGGCCGGATCTACATTGTGCTCAAAAATCTCTTCAAATACAGTCTTGGCTACTGTACGGTTGATCTCCCCTGCTGCTACCATCTGGATCAGCTTTGCCAGGTTTGCAGGTGAAAATCCCATATCATCCGGGTCCATTTCATGTTCCTTCAGTAAACGCATGGCTTCTACCATAAGCCAGTTGGATGCTTCTTTTGGCTTTCCGCAAAGCTTTACAGTCTCTTCAAATACATCTGCCATATGTTTGGAGTTTGTAAGGATCTCAGCATCATACTGAGGAAGGCCAAATTCACTGATATAGCGGGCCATTTTCTCTGTGCGAAGCTCTGGCTGTGCTGCCTTGATCCGGGCGATCCACTCATCACTGATCACAACGGGCGTCAGGTCCGGATCCGGGAAGTAACGGTAATCCTGTGCATCTTCCTTGGAACGCATGGCCTTGGAGCTTTCCTTATTGTCATCCCAGCGTCTTGTTTCCTGGATGACCTTCTTGCCGTCTTCGATCAGCTCGATCTGGCGTCTTGTTTCCCCTTCAATGGCATGTGCAATGGCCTTAAAGGAGTTGATGTTCTTCATCTCTGTTCTGGTACCGAATTCCGGTGCTCCCACTTCACGGACTGATAAGTTTACATCAGCTCGCATGGAACCTTCCTGAAGCTTGCAGTCAGAAGCTCCCAGATACTGGATGATCAGACGAAGCTTTTCCAGATATGCAATAACTTCCTCTGCACTTCTCATATCCGGCTCTGAAACGATCTCGATCAGCGGTACGCCGCTTCGGTTGTAATCTACTAAAGAACAGTCTTCCCACTCGTCATGGACCAGCTTGCCGGCATCCTCTTCCATATGGATCTCATGGATACCGATTTTTTTCTTTACACCTGACTCCGTTTCGATCTCTACCCATCCATCGTGGCAGATAGGCAGGTAAAGCTGGGAGATCTGGTAGTTCTGTGGGTTATCTGGATAGAAATAATTTTTACGGTCAAATTTGCAGTACTGGTTGATCTGGCAGTTTGCTGCCAGACCTACTGCCATGGCGTATTCTACTACCTGTTTGTTTAATACAGGCAGAGAACCAGGCATACCGGTACACACCGGGCATGTATGGGTATTTGGCGCTCCTCCGAAAGCGGTAGAGCAGCCGCAGAATATTTTTGTCTTTGTTGCCAGTTCTACATGGACTTCCAGACCAATGACGGTCTCATACTGTTTACTCATGGCTTACTCCTCCTTAATCAGATACCTTTGCCAGTTCTGGCATTTCGTATTTTCTGGTACACTCAAATGCGTAACCTGCGCGGATAATGTTCTTTTCCTTGAAGCAGTCACCGATCAGCTGCATTCCAATAGGAAGTCCCTTAGAATCCAGGCCGCATGGAACAGTCATTCCAGGAAGACCTGCCAGGTTGACAGAAATGGTGTAAATATCGCCCAGATACATCTTTAACGGGTCACTTAAGGAAGAACCAAGCTTTGGCGCTGTATCAGGAGATGCAGGAGCTAAAATCAGGTCGTATTTTGCAAAAGCCTTGTCAAATTCTTTCTTGATCAGGGCTTTGGTACGCAGAGCCTTTAAATAATAAGCGTCATAATAACCGGAGCTTAATACGAAGGAACCAAGCATAATACGGCGTTTTACTTCTGGTCCGAAGCCTTCAGAACGTGTTTTCTTGTACATGTTGTGAAGACCTTCGTATTCTTTGGTGCGGTAGCCGTATTTTACACCGTCAAAACGGGAAAGGTTGGAGCTTGCTTCTGCAGATGCGATAACATAATAAGCAGGAATGGCGTAATCTACCAAGCCTAAGTCAAATGTTTCTACAATGGCACCTTTTTCTTTTAAGATATCTGCTGCCTTTAAGATGGCTGCCTTTACTTCCTCATCCAGTCCTTCGCCAAAATAGCTTGACGGGATGCCGATCTTCATTCCCTTTACATCATCTTTTAATGCAGAGGTAAAGTCACAGTCTGTACGTGCCATAGAGGTACTGTCTTTTAAATCATGGGAAGAAATAGCTTCCAGAATAGCTGCACAGTCAGAAACATCCTTTGCAACTGGTCCGATCTGATCCAGGGAAGAACCATAGGCGATCAGGCCATAACGGGATACAGTTCCGTAGGTTGGCTTAATACCGGTAACGCCGCAGAAGGAGCTTGGCTGGCGGATAGAACCGCCGGTATCAGAACCTAAAGCATAAAAGCATTCATTGGCTGCTACAGCTGCACAGGAGCCGCCTGAAGAACCCCCAGGCACATGTTCTGTATTCCATGGATTACGGGTCACGCCATAGTAGGAAGTCTCTGTGGTGCTTCCCATTGCAAATTCATCCATATTGGTCTTTCCAAGGATCACTGCGCCTGCTTTTTCCAGGTTTAAAACTGCCTCTGCTGTGTAGGTTGGCACAAAGTTTTCAAGAATCTTGGAGCTGCAGGTGGTACGCATGCCCCTGGTACACATGTTATCCTTAATAGCAGCGGGTACACCTGCTAACGGGCCGGTGAGCGTTCCTGCCTCAATCTGGGCCTGAACATCTTTTGCCCGTTTCATGGCTCCTTCTTCATCTAAGGTCACAAAGGAATGAATCTGGCCTTCTACTGCTTTGATCTGCTTTATTACTGCTTCTGTAGCCTGAGGAGAGGTGATTTCCCCTGCTTTTATCTTTTTGCCCAGTTCCAGGGCTGTTAAATCTAATATACTCATCTGGCCGCCTCCTATTCTACTGTCTTAGGCACCATGAAGGCTCCGTCCTTCTTTGCAGGTGCATTGGCAAGTATCTCGTCTCTGTCATCCCCGTTAGTCACTACATCTTCACGGAATACATTATTTACAGGGAATACATGGGACATAGGCTCTACGCCGGTGGTGTCCAGTTCATTTAATTTATCGATATAGTCAAGCATTCTTCCCATATCTTTTTTTGCTTCTTCTTTTTCTTCTGGTGAAAGCTCCAGCTTTGCCAGAATGCCTACATACTCTATGGTTTCGTCACTGATCACATTTGCCATGTTTTTGTTTCCTTTCTGAACCTGTTTCTTCTATATAAATGCAGTTATATATAAGAAGCTTCGGAATTTTTTATAAGTTCTTCTTATTATTTATGGTTCCAGTCTTGTTACATCTCTTGGGAAGAGTGCTGTCTCTCTTACATTCTGCTCATCTAAGAGGCGCATGGTCAGTCGCTCTAAACCGATTCCCAGTCCACCGTGAGGCGGCATTCCGTATTTAAAGATCATCAGATAGGAAGCAATGTCTTCCGGATCCATTCCACGTTTTTCCATCTTTTTAAGGATCTCGCCGTAATCGTGGATTCTCTGTCCGCCAGTGGTTACTTCCAGGCCCTTAAATAACAGGTCAAAGCTTAAGGTAAATTTTGGATCTGCCGGATCATCCATAGCATAGAATGGACGTTTCTTGGATGGATAATGGGTGACAAATACGAAATCACTGCCATATTCTTCTTTAAAATAACGGCCAATGAGAAGTTCTTCTTCCGGCTCTAAATCATATGTGTTTCTGATCCGTCTATTGTACTTTTCAGATACCAGTTCTTTCGCCTTGTCAAAACGGACAGCCGGAATCTTGCTTACATCTGGAAGTGTAACACCTAACATATCCAGCTCTTTTTTGTATTCTTTTTCAAGAAGTGCCATGGTGTACTGTAAAAATCCGGTCTCCATTGCCATAATGTCTTCAAAACCGTCAATGTATCCCATTTCAAAGTCCAGGCTGGTATATTCGTTTAAGTGGCGGGTGGTATTGTGCTTTTCTGCACGGAACACAGGAGCTGCTTCAAATACACGGTCGTAAACGCCTACCATAGTCTGTTTGTAAAACTGTGGGCTCTGTCCTAATTCTGCTTTTTTGTTGAAGTAGTTTAATTTGAATACGTTGGATCCGCCTTCAGCACCTCTGGCTACGATCTTTGGTGTATGGATCTCTGTAAAGCCCTGGGTAAATAAATAATCTCTGAAGCCTCTTACAATGCCTTCCTGGATCTTGAATTTAGCACGTTCTCTTACGTTTCTTAAGGATACAGGACGCAGGGCCAGTTTTGTTTCAAGAGAGGTGTTCATTTTCCATTTGCTGATAGGAATAGGCATTGGTTCTGCCGGCTGGGATAATACTTTGATCTCTTCTAAGCGGATCTCAAAACCATGAGGAGCCCTTTCTTCTGCCTTAACTGTTCCCAGGACTTCTACTGCGGATTCTTCTTTCAAATCGTGGATATCAAAATTTGTGACGCCTTCTTCGTATACACACTGTACCAGTCCTTCTGCTTTTCGCAGGATCACAAAGGCAACCTCGCCCATGTCACGGACATTGTGTACAGCACCATTCATACGGATCTTTTTTCCTTCATAGGAACCTTCTAAGATCTGTGAAATTCCAAGAGTTTCTTTTTCTTTGACGCCTTCTACAAATTCCATCATATTTTTCTCCTTCCGATAATACGGTTCCGGAGATTTTATATAAATTTATATAAAAAAACGCCCCGGAACACATTTACTGTATTCCGGGACGGGATCTTCTTTTTCCCGCGGTACCACCCGCATTGAGAAACCTTCAGGATGCTCTTAAGACTTCTCCTCTTTTTCGCATGTAACGTATGCCACGGATATACCTACTATCAGTCCTTCCATCCGGTTGCATCCCCTTCTGGCAAAACCGCTTCGATATACCAGCTCCAGAGTGTTCCCTTTATCCAGTCCTGCGTGACGGCGCTCTCAGTCGGTGACGCCCCCTTCCTGTTACATTTCTCAGACAAGAGTCTCTTTCATAGCTGTTTTTTATTTGTTTTATAAATTAATACTCTGAAAGCAGAAAGTCAAGATGTTTTTTTAGATTTGTCTGATTTTTGTTGATTTTTTAAAATACTGTCCTTTCATTGACGTTGTTATTGACAAATGATACAATGTCATGAGTGAAGAAAAAAACAAGCGGCTGCGAAGCAGACATTTGTTTTTTTCGAACCATGAACGAGCAAACAGCCTGCGTATGCAGGCAGTAGAGCGCGTCAGCGCGTGTTTGCGAGTCTGCTATAAACAAACTGGAGGAAACTTTTTATGAATACCCTCGACAAACGACTGCAGATGTCCGGTTTTATCACATTTTTTCTAAGTGGCATCTGCTCTATCAGCAGCGGTGTCATCGTAAGCTTGCTTCAAGAGCGATACGGATTTGATTACAATGTAACCGGTACCCTCTTATCCATCATGAGTATCGGAAATCTGGCTGCAGGTTTTGCTACCGGAGTCCTGCCTGCAAAGATCGGACTGAAAACTACCATTATCATGTTAAGTGCAGGTTATGAACTGGGCTATCTGTGGCTCGGTATCTCCGGCTGGATGGTCATTTTGGTACTTTCTTTTCTTCTGATCGGTTTTGCCAAAGGAAGCGTTATCAATATGTGTACCATTCTGGTAAGCAACCACTCCGAAAACCGCGCCAAAGGCATGAACATCATGCATTCCTGCTACGCTTTAGGAGCACTGATCTGCCCCTTTGTTATTGCGGCTGCCGGATCAGTGGGACCTGCTGTTCCCATGTTTACATTAAGCTTTTTAGGACTTGTTCTGTGGATCATTTTCCAGCTGACACCCATTGAGAAAAATTCCGCAGGAAAGAAAGAAAAAACAGACTGGGGATTTTTAAAGAGCAAACGTTTCTGGCTTCTTACAGGCCTTATTTTCTGCCAGAACGCGGCAGAGATCAGCGTAAACGGCTGGCTGGTAACTTATTTTAAGGGAAGCGGCATTCTTTCCGGCACCTTAAGTGCCTATACAGTTACTGTTATGTGGACTGCCACACTGATCGCAAGGCTTCTCATTGCCTTTGTATTTCCTCTTAAAAATCCATACACAGCTATGATCAAAATGGCTATCGGCTGTACTGTATTTTACATCGGTCTGATGATGGCTAACACACAGGTTACAGCCATTCTCCTGTTATTTGCCTTTGCATTTGCCATGGCCGGCATGAACCCCACTTCTGTAGCCTGCGCCGGAAAGATGACCAGCGTAGCCAGCATCGGCGTTATGCTTCCAGCGGCCAGCTTTGGCGGCATCCTGATGCCATGGATCATCGGTATCGTATCCAACGCTGCAG
>JBNMGK010000049.1:0-12756 GCA_050872205.1 Enterocloster sp. | reverse complement strand
CTTTTATGGCCTTTCGCTGTGTTTCTTCTGGGAGTCTGGCACTTCCTTGATGTGCGGGCATCTGTAACAGAGACAGGCCACCACTGGCTGTATGGCTGGTATGGGGGCCTGTTTTTCGTGAGTATGGTGGTGCTGGTTGGTATTGGGATATTCATATTTGGAAAAAAATGGGGATTTTTTGACAGTGTTTCCAGCGGAGCCGGAGAGAAAATGGTTTCACAGAAAGAGCTGGTCTTACAGAAGGGGGCTGGTTCAAAGACAGAATGCTGGAAACTTCCAGGACTGTTCTTTGGAACGGTCATGTGCCTTGGCATTCTGTATATGCTGGTCCTGGCCCCGTTGTCAGCGCCGGATGAAGTCAGCCACTATATCAGTGCCTACGAACTTTCCAACCGCTTTTTGGGACTGCCGGGAACGGATGAAGACGGTTATATCTATATCCGGGCGGAAGATGACTGGATCGAGGATGTGAACCAGGAGTTTCGGGACTGGAAGGAAAAAAGTGAGCAGGAGACTTTAAAAGGGGCAAATAAGGAAAATGAGGAAACAGATGGAAGAAAGCCCATTATCCTGGGACAGACCTTAAAAGAAGAAACCTATGTGGCGATCCATAACGGGGGTGTGGTCAGTGATCAGAGCGCAGAACCGTCTGTGGACAGTGAAAGTGCAGAAGGCAGTGCGGGAACGGACAGTGGTGCAGGTGCAGGAGACAGCGCAGGCACAGACAGCAGTGGCAAAATGGCCGGCCTTCGTGTTTCCCGCCAGCCGTCCGTGCGGACCACCCCACTGGCCTACGTGCCTCAGGCACTGGGCTTTACTCTGGCAAGAGCACTTGGACTTAACAGCATCGCTCTTTTATATATGGGCCGGTTTTTAAATCTCCTGCTTTTTGCGGCAGTTGGTACACTGACCATAAAACGGCTGCCCTTTGGAAAAAATGTATTTTTCGGCGTGTCCATTTTGCCAATGAGCCTTCATCTGGCAGCTTCTTTATCTTATGATGTGGTGATACTGGCATTTACAGGTTATTTTACGGCAGTGTGCCTGGATCTGGCCTATAAGGCGGAAACAGTGAAGGTGAAAGATGTAGTCGCTCTGGCTGTGGTCATGGCAGTTATGGGCCCCTGCAAAATGGTATACGGTGCCATTGCAGGCTTCTGTCTGCTGATCCCTGTAAAGAAGTTTGGAAACTGGGGAAAATGGACTGTCTCAGCAGCAGCTGTTCTTGGAAGCTTTTTAGCAGCTATGGCAGTGGTAAATTTAAGGACCGTTGCCATGTATACACAGGAAAGTGACAGCTATGTTGCCTGGGCCGAAGAGGCGGGATATTCCTTTGCAGAACTGATCCACCAGCCGGTCCGTGTACTGCAGCTTTTCTACAATACGGTGGCATGGCAGGGAGAAAGCCTGTATTCGGGAATGCTGGGCGAGTCTTTGGGCAACCGGGACGCTGTGTTAAACACCCCCTATGTGATCATTTTAGTGCTTACCGCATGTCTGATACTTTTGACTCTTGAAAAGCCGGGAGAAGAGATCTTTATAAAAATAAAGGACCGCTTATGGATCTGGTTTATCTGCCTGGTGATCTTCGCAGCGCTGATGTTTTCCATGCTCCTTGCATGGACACCCAAAAGCTCCAACATGGTCCAGGGCGTTCAGGGAAGATATATGCTTCCACTGCTTCCCATTTTCCTGTTTACCCTTAAAAACCAGAAAGTAGTGCGGACAACGGCGGATGACAGGCTGGTCCTGTATACCATGGTGGCTGCAGATGTGTATGTGATCCTTCGCATTTTCGCCGTGGTGTGCCTGAGATTGTAGGATTTTAGCTGCCATGTATAGAGAAGAAGTTGTCAGTGTCAGGTTCTGTAAGCTCTGTATGACGGATGACATATTGCAAACAAGGGGATAAACAGTTGCAGACTTGTTGATAACGTGGTAAAATTTCCTGATGAATGTGGAAAATTTATAGTTGATAAATAGAAACACAAAATTAGAAGAATAAAGAATATAAAGGAGAATAATTATGGGAAAGATTAAAGTAACTACCTGTGATATTGAAGGACTTTATGTGATCGAGCCTACTGTATTTAAAGATGAAAGAGGCTATTTCATGGAAACCTATAACCAGAACGATTTCAAGGAAGCTGGTCTGAACATGACTTTCGTTCAGGATAACCAGTCCATGTCTGTAAAGGGAGTTTTAAGAGGACTTCATTTCCAGAAGCAGTATCCACAGGGTAAGCTGGTACGCGCTGTCCGCGGAACTGTATTTGATGTAGCAGTAGACCTGCGTTCTGATTCCAAGACCTATGGAAAGTGGTTTGGCGTAACCTTATCTGCTGAGAACAAAAAGCAGTTCTATATTCCAGAAGGCTTTGCACATGGCTTCTTAGTATTATCTGATGAGGCTGAGTTTGCCTATAAGTGTACTGATTTCTATCATCCAGGCGATGAGGGCGGTCTGTTATGGAGCGATCCTGAAATCGGTGTAGACTGGCCGATCGAACCAGGTATGGAGCTGATCATCTCTGATAAGGACAAGAAGTGGAGCGGTTTAAAGGATACTTTTAAGTTCTAAAACAGTTCTGTCAGGATCTGCCAGGAAAAAAGTGTAAGGAAACGAATTTATGAATTATGCGCTGTCTCTTATAAAAGAGATCATTAAAAAAAGAAAACTGATCTGGGATCTGGGAAAAGCGGATTTCCGTAAGCGTTTTGTAGGTTCCTATTTCGGTATTGTGTGGATGTTCATCCAGCCCATCGTTACCATTGTGATCTATGCGGTCATCTTTGGTATCGGTTTTAAGTCTCCGCCGCCTGTTCCAGGTGTCAGCTATGTGATCTGGCTGGTTCCGGGTATTATTCCCTGGTTTTTCTTTGGAGAAGCATTAAACGGGATCACAGGCTGTCTTCAGGAATACAGTTATCTGGTGAAAAAGGTGGTATTTAAAGTAGAGATACTGCCTATGATCAAGCTGATCTCCTGTCTGCTGGTACATGGATTTTTCGTTCTCGTTATGATGATCATGTATCTGATTGCAGGAAGAATGCCCATGATCTCCTGGATCCAGGTAATATACTACAGCTTTGCGGCATCTATGTTGGCACTGGGACTGGGATATTTTACATCCTCTGTAAATGTATTTTTCAAGGATATGTCCCAGATCGTAGGTATCTGCCTTCAGTTCGGTATCTGGATGGCGCCGATCATGTATCATGAGTCCATGTTCACCAACCGTTTACCATGGATCGAACCATTATTTAAGATCAATCCATTTTATTACATTGTAACCGGTTATAAGGACAGTATGATCACAGGCAACTGGTTCTGGGAAAGACCGAAACTGACTATTTATTACTGGGTCTTCACACTTTTAGTATTTGGAGTGGGACTTAAGATGTTTAAGAAGCTGCGGCCTCATTTTTCAGATGTGCTGTAGGTTTAGGCTGTAAATGGACAAAATGCCTGGGTGACAGGCAGAAAAAGAAAGATGATATACCCTCAGTACAAAATGGAAAAATGTTCGTTTTGTGCCGGGGGTATTTTTGAAAATGAAATTTTGTATGTGTGACATTTGTTAAACAGGAATGAGGTGATAAGGTGGTAAGCAGGATCGAAGTTGGCTGGCGCCAGGGAGAAAAAGAGGGAACGATTCCGGTAGATGTGGTATATTCCAAACGGCGGACCATTGGGCTGGAAGTGCAGGCAGATGGAAAAGTGCTGATCCGCGCGCCAAAAGGGATCACCAAAAAGGTGCTGATGGATTTTGTAAATGACCGTCAGGAATGGATCGTGGAAAAATGGTTTCTCATCGAAAAACACCGCCGCAAAAAGGCAGATGCTCCAAAGCCTGATTATGAAGGACATCCGGAGGTAGAAGCCTTTTACCGCCGTGCTGCCAGAAAAAAGATCACAGAGCGCGCTGCCTGGTATGCAAAGATCATGGGCGTCACCTACGGCCGCATCAGCATCCGTGCCGCCAAAACACGCTGGGGCAGCTGCAGCGGGGAAGGAAACTTAAATTTCCACTGGAAGCTGATCCTCATGCCGCCGGAAATACTGGACTACGTAGTAGTCCACGAACTGGCCCACAGAAAACAAATGAACCATTCCCCTCTTTTCTGGGCAGAAGTAGGAAAAGTGCTGCCGGATTATAAGAAAAGACGGGCGTGGTTGAAGGAAAACGGGAGAGACTATTAAATGGAATGGTCTTCTCCTGTTTTTCTTGTATTTTAGGCATATATTTGATATGATGATTCTATTCTAAAAGGCATTTCTGCCATTTTCTAAGCCTGAATAGGCTTTCTGGGTATTGATTCTAAAGTATCTTGAATTCATTCCCGTATTTTTTGCAATTTAATTTACGATGTAGTACAATGAAAGGAGAATAACTGAATGAAAGAAACCAAAGGAAACCGTGTGTATAAGGACAGATTGTTCCGGTTCATTTTCAGCAATAAGGAGGATCTGCTGAGTTTGTATAATGCAGTAAATCAGTCTCATTATACGAATGCAGAAGAACTGGAAGTAACTACATTGGATGATGTGCTGTATATGGGAATGAAAAATGATATTTCATTTCTCATAGATGATGAAATGAATTTGTATGAAGCGCAGTCCAGTTGGAACCCGAATATGCCGCTTCGGGGATTGTTTTACTTTTCCAAATTATATGCTGCTTATATGGAAATACATCATCTGGATATTTATTCAAAAACTCAGCTGAAACTTCCTACTCCCCGTTATATCGTGTTTTATAATGGGACAGAATATGAAGAAGAAAGCAAGGAACTTCGATTGTCTGATGCTTTTGAAAAAGGTGACAGTAGTCTGGAATGTACAGCAACGATCCTGAATATTAATTATGGACAAAATCAGAAACTGATGAAAGGCTGCCATAAACTATACGAATATTCTTTCTTTATTGCTCAGGTACGGGAAGGTCTGATGAAGGGAATGGTTTTAGCGGCAGCTATAGATGAAGCAGTTGAATGCTGTATTAAGAAAAATATTTTAGCAGAGTTTTTAAGAAAACACAGGGCGGAGGTGAAAGTAATGATCTTATCACATTATGATGAAGAACTACACTTTAAGACGCTGAAGAAAGAAGGGAGGGATTCTGTTAATGCATTGATACGGATATTAATAAAAGAAAATCGCCTGGATGATCTTAAGCGGGCGGCTGAGGACAGTGAGTTCGAGGATAAGCTGTTGAAAGAGTTTGGACTTTAAAACATTTGCCTGGCAGGTTATAGTTATAAAAATCAAATTGAAGAATAAGAAGCGCATCGCATTTGGCTGTTAAACAGTTGTCTGCGATGCGTTTCTTGCTTTACGGTCATTTTAAACATGCCAATGGCATATTTACTTAGCAGTCTGTTTTTCAGCTTTGTCTGACGCAGGCTGTATCAGATCCGCCAATGTGATCCTGTCGAAAAACTCATTGATCATATTGTCCAGTTTCTGCCATACCGGATGGGAGGGACAGATTCCTTTTCTGGGGCAGTCGTGTTCTCCGTCATCGGTGCAGGCTACGGGAGCCAGAGAACCTTCAGTGAGCCGGAGTATTTCTCCCAGAGTATAATCTTCCGGTGCTTTTGTCAGGCGGTAGCCGCCGCCGCGGCCACGAAGTCCGGTGAGCAGTTTATCCTGCACCAGTACCTTTAATATACTTTCCAGATATTTTTCAGAAATGTCCTGCCGTTCGGCGATCACGTTCAGAGGAACATAGCCGTCACCCTGATGCTGGGCCAGCTCTACCATGACCCGCAGGGCATAACGGCCTTTTGTAGAAACGATCATTATCGCATTCTCCTTTATTCAAACATGTTATAGTAAGCTCTTTCAACATATATCTTCTTGAAGATTACTACATAGTATACACCAGAAAGCATATACTTAGCAAGTTAATATGAAAAATAATACCTATTGACAAACTAGGTTTATAATACTATTATAAATGTGCTAAATAAACCAATTGCATAAGTGGGTTTATAAAAATGTCCTCCTGATCCTGGGAGAATATGATGAGAAAGGAAGTACGATCATGGCAAAAGAATTACTGGATGTAAAACAGTTATTTGTAAATGTAGAAGATAAAGAGATCCTTCATGGAGTAGATTTAAAGATTGGAAAAGGAGAGACCCACGTATTAATGGGGCCAAATGGTGCAGGTAAGTCCACTTTAGGCTATGCATTAATGGGCAATCCAAGATATCAGCTGACAGGTGGTGAGATCTGGTTTCAGGGAAAGAAGATCAACGAGGAGCCGGTAGATAAGAGAGCCAAAGCAGGCATGTTCTTATCCTTCCAGAGTCCACTGGGGGTACCGGGACTGTCATTAAGCTCCTTTATCCGCAGCGCCTTAGAGCAGAGAAGAGGAGAGCGCATCCGCCTGTGGGATTTCAGAAAAGAGCTGGCAAAGGCAATGGAGCTTTTGCAGATGGATCCGTCCTATGCGGATCGTGATCTGAATGTAGGTTTTTCCGGCGGTGAGAAGAAGAAAGCGGAGATCTTACAGATGCTTATGTTAAAGCCAAGTCTGGCGATCTTAGACGAAACAGACTCCGGTCTGGATGTAGATGCAGTCCGCACTGTTTCCAAGGGCGTGGAAGAGTATCAGAAAGACAGAGATGGCTCTTTACTGATCATCACCCACAGCACACGTATCCTGGAAGCGCTCCATGTAGATTACACCCATGTAATGGTAGATGGAAAGATCGTTAAAACAGGAGACGGCTCTCTGGTAGACCAGATCAATGAGACTGGATTTGAGGAATTTATTAAATAAATCTGATTTCTGACAGTTTGCAAAACAGTATATAAAATAGTTTCCGGAAAGGAAATCATAAGCATATGGAAGAAAAAACACAGATCAATGATATAGACAGAAGTATTTATGATATAAAAGATGAAGAAAAAGACGCCTACAGGATCCAGGCAGGTCTGACACCGGAGATCGTAGAAAAGATTTCCAAGGAAAAGCATGATCCGGCGTGGATGGAATTGTTCCGTCTTCAGTCTCTTCAGATCTACAACGAAATGAAAGTGCCGGACTGGGGCCCGTCCATTGAAGGACTGGATATGTCCAATATTGCCACCTATGTCCGCCCAAATACTAAAATGACCGCAAAATGGTCCGAGGTTCCACAGGACATCAAGGATACCTTTGAACGTCTGGGAATCCCGCAGGCAGAGCGTAAATCACTGGCCGGTGTAGGTGCCCAGTACGACTCTGAGCTGGTCTACCACAATGTACGCAAGGAAGTGGAAGAGCAGGGCGTTGTATACACAGACATGGAAAGCGCGCTGACAGGTCCTTATGCAGACATGGTAAGAAAGCATTTTATGAAGCTGGTAAAGCCTACAGACCATAAATTTGCAGCTCTTCACGGAGCAGTCTGGTCCGGCGGTTCCTTTGTATATGTACCCCCTCATGTATCTGTAGAGATCCCCCTGCAGTCCTATTTTCGGTTAAATGCACCTGGTGCCGGACAGTTTGAACATACACTGATCATCGTAGATGAAGGTGCAGACCTTCACTTTATCGAAGGATGTTCCGCACCGAAATACAACGTGGCAAACCTTCATGCAGGCTGCGTGGAGCTGTTTGTTGGAAAAAATGCAAGACTGCGTTATTCCACCATTGAAAACTGGTCCAAGAACATGTACAACCTGAACACCAAGCGTGCACAGGTAGAAGAAGGCGGCGTTATTGAATGGGTATCCGGCTCCTTCGGTTCCCATGTTTCCTATCTGTATCCAATGAGCATTTTAAAGGGCCGTGGTGCCAGAATGGAATTTACAGGCATTACCTTTGCAGGAAAAGGCCAGGACCTGGATACAGGCGCCAAGGTAGTCCATGCAGCACCGGATACTTCGTCCTTTATGAATACCCGTTCCATTTCCAAGGACGGCGGTGTCAGCACATTCAGAAGCTCTGTTTCCGTTACCAAAGAAGCGAAAAACAGCCGCTCTTCCGTTTCCTGCCAGTCTCTGATGCTGGATTCCATTTCCAGATCCGATACTATCCCGGCTATGGACATCCGTACCAAGGACGCAGATATCGGCCATGAGGCCCGGATCGGACGCATCAGCGATGAAGCAGTCTTTTATCTCATGTCCAGAGGCTTAAGCGAAGAAGACGCCCGTGCCATGATCGTCAGCGGATTTGCAGACAATGTTTCCAAGGAACTTCCTCTGGAGTATGCAGTAGAGATGAACAATCTGATCCGTCTGGAGATGAAGGGAAGCATTGGTTAAGCAAAGGGGTAGATGGAAAGGAGGTCCCATATGAGTCAGGGACTTGATATGACAGTAAACAGCCTTCCTTCCAGAACATGGAACTGGCTGAAAATGAATGAAAGTAAGTTAAAGGATATAGAAGCAGGAGATACCTGGGACGTAAAAGAAGTAGCAGGAGAGTCTGAAAAAATAGCTGGTCCGGCAGAGAGCACAGCTGAAAACCAGGAAGTTTTTTCACAGATCCACACAGGAATGGGCCCGGATATGGACCGTTTAGGAGAAATGGCCGGATCACAGGCAATCATGATTCAAAGCAGTCCAAAGTCTGAAAAAGGATCTGAACCGGTCCGTCTTCATTTTTCCTGTGAAGATAATAAAAAGAGTTTCCAGAAAGTGGAAATTCTGGCAAAAGCAGGAGAAGAAGTAAATGTCCTTATGGACTACACTTCCCCGAAAAAAGAAGCTTCCGGTCTGGCAGCTATCCAGACAAAGCTTCACATTGAAAAAGGGGCAAAAGTCCGTCTGGTACAGGTACAGCTGTTAGGAAATGATTATACATTATTAAATGATATTGGCGCCCAGTGTGAAGATGGAGCCCAGTTTGAAGTTTTACAGCTGTTTTTAGGCAGCAGCAAAACCTATTCCGGCTGTCAGGCAGATCTGACAGGAAAAGAAAGCCATTTTAAAGCAGATATCGGTTATCAGGGAAAAGGCAGCCAGCGCTATGATATGAACTATGTGGCAGTCCATGCGGGCAAAAAGACAGTCAGTGAAATGAACGCAGACGGCATTCTGGATGATCAGGCATTTAAGCTGTTCCGTGGCACTATTGATTTTAAGAATGGTTCCTCCGGCTCCAAGGGAGATGAGAAGGAAGACGTGCTCCTTATGGGAGATAATGTGGTCAATCAGACTATCCCGCTGATCCTTTGTGCAGAGGAAGATGTAGAAGGAAACCACGGCGCTTCCATTGGTCAGTTAGATGAGGAAATGCTGTTCTATCTGTCTTCCAGAGGCATGAGCGCAGAAAGCGCCAGCAAGATGATCGCCAGAGCAAGGATGGATGCAGTCTGCCAGAAGGTCGGCGATGAGCAGTTAGAAAAGCTGGTACAGGACTATTTAGAGGAGGAATAACATGAGCAGAAACCCATACAGAAAAGATTTTCCTCTTCTGGAAAATAATAAGGTGATCTACCTGGACAATGCAGCCACCTCCCAGAGACCGGAGAATGTGATCCAGGCAGAGGCACAGTTTTATGAAAAATACAATGCAAACCCGTTAAGAGGGCTTTATGAGTTAAGTGTAGAAGCTACAGACTGCTACGAAGAAGCCAGAGAGACAGTCCGTAAGTTCATTGGCGCAGAAAGCACAGAAGAGATCATTTTCACCAGAAATACCACAGAAGGCTTAAATCTGGTGGCTTACAGCTATGGTTTAAGCCATTTAAAAGCAGGAGATGAGGTGCTGGTAAGCATTATGGAGCACCACAGCAATCTCCTTCCATGGCAGATGGTATGCCGCCAGACCGGCGCAGAACTTAAATTCCTGGAATGTGACCAGACCGGCTTTTTAAGTGATGAAATACTGGAAAATGCAATTACAGACAAAACACGTCTGGTAGCCATTGCCCAGGTATCCAATGTACTGGGCCGGACGGCTCCTATTGAAAAGATCGTAAAACTGGCAAGAAAACATGGCGCTGTAGTAGTTATGGACGCAGCCCAGAGCGCGCCTCATATGGCTATCAATGTAAAAGACCTGGATGTAGATTTTATGGCATTTTCCGGTCATAAATTAATGGGACCTATGGGGATCGGTGTTCTCTATGGAAAGAAAGAACTGTTAGAAGAAATGCCTCCATTCCTTACTGGTGGAGAGATGATCGATTCTGTCAGCCGCACAGGTGCTGTATTTGCTCCATTGCCACACAAATTTGAGGCAGGTACTGTTAATGCGGCGGGGGCATGGGGACTGAAAGCAGCCATTGAATATCTGCAGCAGGTTGGCTTTGATGAGATAAAGAGGCGGGAAGAGGCACTGACTGCCAGAGCCTTAGAAGGTCTTAAAAAGATCCCGCATGTTCATGTGTTAGGCTCTGAAAAAGCAGAGGAACACTGCGGTATCCTTACATTTACCATAGACGGTGTACATCCCCATGACGTAAGCGCTATTTTAGACGCAGATGGAATTGCCGTCCGGGCCGGACATCACTGTGCACAGCCGCTGATGGAGTATCTGGGCGTTTCTTCTACCACAAGAGCCAGCCTTTTCTTCTACAATACAGAAGAGGAGATCGATGCTTTTGTAGAAAGCATGAAGAAGGTAAGAAGGAGAATGGGTTATGGAGAGTAGAAATTTTTACAATGAAATATTAACGGACCACAATCTGCACCCGGTCCACAAAGAAGATATCCCAGATGCCAATCTGGTATTAGAAGGCTTAAATCCCAGCTGCGGTGACCACATCTGGCTGAAGTTAAAAGTAGAAGACGGTATCATCAAAGACGGCGGTTTTGTAGGCGATGGCTGCGCCATTTCCCAGGCATCCGCAGATATCATGCTGGATCTGATCATTGGCAAAAAGAAGGAAGAAGCTGTGAAACTGGCAGAAAGCTTCTTAAAGATGATCAAAGGAAATGCCACCGATGAAGATATGGATGCCCTGGAAGAAGCAGGTGCATTACAGGATATTTCCCATATGCCGGCCAGAGTAAAATGCGCTGTTTTGGGATGGCATACCATGGAAGAACTGTTAAAAGAGGAAAAATAAAGATTATCATATAGAGTGCATTAAATATGGGCCTGCCAGTGATGTGGCGGGCCCGATTTATTTCTATACATATTGAAAATACGTCAGTGAATGCATTCTTTGGTGCTTATGTATTTATTTTGTTACAGGCAGTCTCTCTGCGATCAGCTCTGCGAAAAACTCAGCGCCAGTTACCAGTATGTCATCATTGTAGTCATACTGGGAGTTGTGACACATGATGTTGTCAGAGGCTTTTTTGCATTTTCCGCTTCCAAGGAATAAGAAGCAGCCTGGAATCTTTGTTAAGAAGGTACCAAAGTCTTCGGAAGCCATCCAGGGAACGCAGTTTGCATTTACCTTGTCAGCACCTACTACAGCAGTAGCTGCTTTCACTGCAGTCTGGACACACTGATCCCAGTTGACAGTTGGGGCAAATTCGTGGGTGTAGGTAAATTTACATTCTGCTCCGTTCATGCGGCAGGTATTTTCACAGATAGCGCGCATGCGGTCTTCGATCAGCTGTTGTACTTCCGGTGTGCAGCTTCTGGTATCACCTAAGATCTCTACGTTCGATGGAACTGCATTGTGGGCGCCGTCTGTAAAAAGCTCAGTGCAGGAGATAACAGCTGCATCCAGTGGAGAAGCATTTCTGGAAACAACGGTCTGCAGTGCCAGGATGATCTGGGAAGCAGTTACTAATGGGTCGATTCCCATATGCGGGCTGGAAGCGTGGAAGCCTTTTCCTTTGATCTTAATGCGGAAGTTGTCTTCACTTGCCATAATGCCGCCGGTTTTGGTATGCAGTTCCCCTTCTGGAAGGAATGGGGCATTGTGGATACCGTAGATCTCATCCATTGGATATTTCTCTAAAAGACCGTCATCAATCATAGCCTTGGAGCCTTTTCCTGGTTCCTCTGCTGGCTGGAAGATACAGCGGACAGTACCGTTGAAATTGCGGCGCTCAGAAAGTAAGAGCATGGCGCCAAGTAAGGCAGTGGTATGGCCGTCATGACCGCAGCCATGCATTTTTCCAGGATTCTGGGACTGATAAGGAAGTCCGGTGGTCTCTTTCAGGTTAATAGCGTCCATATCAGCACGAAGTCCGATCACCTCCGGACTGTCGCCAACCTTCAGGTCAGCCACAACGCCGGTGCCGCCAATATGCTCATGAACGGTAAGTCCCATTTCTCTCAGCTTTTCTGCTACGAAAGCAGCGGTATTTGTCTCTTCAAATGCTGTTTCCGGATGTGTATGGAGGTAATGTCTCCATTCAGTTAATTTCGCCTTTAATTCTTCCTGTGTCATATGCGTTCCCTCCGATTTTATGTACTTGATATAAAATACTATAGAGTAAAAGTTGCAAATAGTCAAAAATGACGCTTAAAGATAAAAGCACACTGCATTTTTATCAAAATGATAAATAAAAAGTAAGAAAAGATATAAAAATCAAGCAAAATAAAGAAAAATGCTTATTATCAAAATGAGAAATATATTTATCATTCTGATAATAAGTTAAATGAAATGGGGCAGATCTGGTCTGAAACGGTTTTGTCTTTGTGCAATACTTATAAAAAACGGAGCCGAATTTTGGAAGCACTGCCTAATCAAGACCGTAGCGTTTGAGCTTGCGGTAAAGGGTAGGAAGGCTGATTCCAAGTGCTGCGGCAGCCTTTGTTTTTCCTTCTACAGAAGCGGAATAACGGGAGAGCGCCTGTTTCAACATTTTTTCTTCCATATGGTCTAAGTTCAGGTCCATAT
>JBNMGK010000012.1:0-20638 GCA_050872205.1 Enterocloster sp. | reverse complement strand
TGATAACTTAACTGCTGCAGTGCTTCTTCGATTTCTTTTTGCTTTTGTGAGGAAATACGTCCGGCAGCTTTTCCGTTTAAATATAAGGATACAGTAGCAGCGGAAACACCTGCCAGTGCAGCCACATCTTTTAATGTAGGCATTTAGAAACCTCTTTTCTTTTGTTGATGGCATGCAGACTCAGGTTCACGCGCTGACGCGCTCCAATGCCTGCTGGCGCAGGCGGAACCTTCGTTGATGGCACAAGAAAAACAAATGTCCGCTCTGCAACCCTTGTTTTTCTTTTGTGCCTATCATATCATACCCACATTTTAAAAGCAACGAAAAGGAAATACATAAGTTAATATATTAACTTAAAGCGAACTCGAATAAAATATGTGTCTATTTTCTATTGCCATTTATTGGGAAAAGATGTATGATTTTCAAAGAAAATGGTTAATAAATTAACTGATATAGAAAAATATACAGCAAAATATTAACGTAATATTAATGAAAAAAGCAAAAACAGACAAGGGGAGGTACAACATGTTTTTCTGGAAAAAATCAGCAGATACAGTTCCTGAACACCCTGTTAAGATCAGCAGCGTAGAGCTGCGTGACGGACAGCAGTCCCTTCTGGCAACCAGGATCCGTACGGAAGATATGCTTCCTGTTTTGCCTAAAATGGATGAAGTGGGATATGAGTGTATTGAAATGTGGGGCGGAGCTACCTTTGATGTGGCGATCCGCTATCTGGGGGATGATCCCTGGGATCGTGTAAGAGAGTTTAAGAAACTTTGTAAGAAGACTCCGTTAAGAATGCTTCTTCGAGGACAGAACCTGATCGGCTATAAGCAGTATCCAGATGATGTTGTGGAGAAGTTTGTAGAACTGGCTGCAAAAGCAGGAATTGACAAATTCCTGGTATTTGACGGCTTAAATGATGTGAGAAATACAGAGACAGCTATTAAGGCAGTTATTAAAAACGGCAAGACTGCTGAGGCAAATATCTGTTATACCATCAGCCCGGTACATACATTGGAAAAATATGTGCAGATGGCAAAAGACTACGCAGCATTGGGCGTAAAGGCCATTCATATTGAAGATATGGCGGGAATGATGAATCCAAAGCAGGTTTCTGATGTGATCAGCGCAGTGCGCAAAGAAGCAGGACTTCCTGTTCATTTTCATGCACACTGCATCGGCGGAATGGCAGATATTTGTTACTGGGAAGCTATTAAGGCGGGGGCATGCACGGTAGACTGCGATGTTTCTTCCTTATCTTTAGGACCGTCCCATCCGCCGGTAGAGAGTATTGTTACCTGTTTAAAGGGAACTGGATTTGATCCACATCTGGATATGGATCTTTTGGCAGAAATCAATGATTATTTTAAAATGATCCGTGAGAAATATAAAGAACATGCAAGTAAACGTACCGGCGTAGATATCAGTGTGTTAAAGCACCAGATCCCTGGGGGCATGTTATCCAATCTGGAAAGCCAGTTAAAGGGAATGAATGCAGAGAGCCGCATGAATGAGGTCCTGGAAGAGGTGCACAAAGTACATAAGGACTTCGGCTATCCGCCTCTGGCAACGCCATTTGCCCAGATGGTAGGAGCTCAGGCAACCATCAATGTGCTCACAGGAGAGCGCTACAAGATGATCTCCAATGAAAGCAAGACCTATATCCGGGGCATGTATGGCCGTCCTTCTGGTGAGATCGCACCGGAATTAAAAGCTGCTGTTCTTGGTGATGGTGAAATGAACACCAAACGTCCGGGAAGTCTGATTGAGCCAGGCTGGGAAAAAGCGAAGGCAGAGGCAGCTGGACTTGCAAGAACCGAGGAAGATGTAATGACTTATGCGCTGTTCCCGGAACTGGCACCGGCATTTTTACAGAAAAAATATGAATAAAAGTTCCATGTCACCCCATTTGGGGAGACAGAGTACTGATAAGTCATCAGGTATGGATGAACGAAAGGAGAAGTGTAAAATATGAAACAGGAAGATAAAGAAAAGATTGCCCAGGCAGAAGAGATCCTGGAACGCTTAAAAGTACAGAGAGGTGGAAATGTCCTTTCTATTCACAAAAAAATGGCAAATGATCCAAAGCTTTTGCAGGCGTTCAGCCAGCAGTTCGCCATCTGCAAACAGGATATCACCCATATCCCGGCTAAATACATGGAACTGATGTTAATGTTAATGGGATGCTGTGCAGGCAACTCTGTTACCATTAAAACACATGGGGAACTGGCTGTGAAAAAGGGCGCTACCATGGATGAGATCGGCGAAGTGCTCCGTCTGGTATTCTTCTATTACGGCGCATCTGCCATTATCCCGGCAGTAGAACTGTTTGAGGAACTGGAAGAGGGGTAAAATGCAATGGGAAATGTAAAAATGCAGAAAATTGACCTGTGTGTAATACAGGACCATGATCTGGCACAGGTATTTCTGGATATGGACCAGAAACCGGCAGTAAAAACAGTGATCGTTATTGACCAGATCGTACCGCCAAATTCTCCAAAGGTTTCTGCGCTCCATAAAGCCTTAAGAGAAAAGGCAGAAAAAGAAGGACTGGATTTCTATTATGGAAAAGGCATGTGTGGAGAACTGCTGGCAAATGGTCTTTTAAAGGCTGGCGAAAGTGCGGTTGTCTGTGATAAGGCAGCTGGTGCAGCCGGGGCCATTGGGGCAAAGGTTTTCTTAGCAGATGCAGCACAGTTAAAGCAGGTACTGGAAACAGGAGAACTGCCGTTAGAAGAAACTATAGAGAGTTTTGGGAGAAAAGTTGTAAAAACAACGGGAAAGCTTCCAGAAGGACTTTCTGCAAAAGATCTGGCTCTGAGCCTGGTAAAAGGACTGGGAGCAGAAGCAATTTCTGGTAAGGAACTGGTACTCACAGGAGATACGTTAAACAGCATGGACCTGTCCGATAAAATGACACTTTGCGGTGTTCTTGGAAAAGCGGGATCAGCTGTTGTTACAGTAGAAAATGAAGTATCTGATACAAACATATATACTTTTGATGCAGCTAAAACCCAGGAGGTAACAGCACTTCCAGGTGGTTGCACAGACATTAAACTATTATCTGAACTGTCAGCAGTAAAGATCAAAAGCGTATTCATCGGCGGAACCATAGGCGGTACATTAAAAGAACTGGCCATGGCAGCTTCCATGTTAAAGGGAAGAAAGATCGCCTATGGCCTGCGCCTGATCGCAGCGCCTGCAGATGCAGATACTTATATCAAGGCGGCAACTGCCGGATACCTTACCGATGTGCTGGAAGCAGGCGGCCTGGTGATCAACCACTGCGGCAGCCCGGAGGTTCAGGGACGTATTGGAAAGACGGAAGTCATGGTTTCCAATGACCTGGAAAATAAGCCTGGTTATGCTGGCTTTGAGACTTCAAAGACCTATCTCACATCTACAAAGGCAGCTGTAGAGGCAGCTCTTCTTGGAACTTTAGGCTACAAGGAAGAAGCACCGGCAGAGGAAGAAAAGACAGAAACACATTCTCTTACATTTGAGGGCCGCTGCTGGAAGTTTGGTGATGATATTGACACCGATATCATTATCCCAACACAGCACTTAAATTATGAGACAATGGACGAGATCAAGACCCATGCATTTGAGCCTTTAAGACCGGATCTGGCAGCGAAGCTTCGGGAAGGTGACCTGATCGTAGCAGGAAGCAACTTTGGCTGCGGTTCCTCCAGAGAGCAGGCGGCAGAGGTTCTGGTGGCAAATGGTGTCCACTGCGTTATTGCCAAATCATTTGCACGCATTTTCTTCAGAAATGCCATTAATAATGGTATTCTGCTTCTTGAATGCCAGAATCTGGCTGATAATGTAAATGAAGGCGATACCATTCAGGTAGATCTGGACAACCAGAAGATTACGGCTGACGGCAAAACATATGCGATCCCGGCTATTCCGGAGAACCTGTACCATATCATTATGGACGGTGGTCTGGTAAAGAGCATTATGAAAAAAGTTGAAAAAGGTCTGTTATAGAAAGGAGGGAGAAAAATGGGACATACATTAGCTGAAAAGATCATTATGAAGCACATTGGCGGCAAAGATGTAAAACCAGGCGATCTGGTGGTTGTTGAGCCGGACTGCGTTGTGGTCCATGACATTTACACTGCCTTCCTTCGTGATAAAATGAAGAAAATGGGTCTTACCAAAGTGTGGAATACAGATAAGATCGTAATCATGCACGACCACCTGATGCCTGCATGTCTGGAGGGAGATCCACGAAGCCTGGAAGCTGGTTATGAGCTGGTAAAGGAATACGGTATCCGTCATTTCCATGCAGCTGGCGGTATCGTTCATCAGCTGGTACCGGAATTAGGTTATTCCAAGCCAGGTGACATTGTATTTGTAACAGACTCCCATACACCTACTTACGGCGCTGTAGGCTGCTTTTCCACAGGTGTTGGATATACGGAAATGGCAGCTGTATGGGGAACCGGTCAGATGTGGCTGCGTGTGCCAAGCAGCATCAAGATCCAGGTCGACGGTGTGCTTCCGCCTCATGTATATGCAAAGGACATTATCCTGCGTGTATTAGGCGACCTGGGAGCAGCAGGCGGTACATATAAATCACTGGAATTTTGCGGAAGTGCTATTGATGCTTTAGGCATTGACGGCCGTATGACCATTGCAAACATGGTTGTAGAGTGCGGTGGAAAAGCCGGACTTTTCGCAGCAGACCAGAAATGTGCCGACTACTGCAAGGTAGATTATGAGGATGTAAAATGGGTGAAAGCGGACGAGGATGCAGAGTACGAGCGGGTTCTTACCTACAAGGCAGAAGAACTGGAGCCGGTACTGTCCTGTCCGCCATATGTGGACAATGTACATCCGCTGTCTGAGGTAAAGGGCGTCAGACTGGATCAGGTATTTATCGGCTCCTGTACCAATGGCCGCCTGGAAGACCTGAAGATCGCTGCAAATGTAATGAAGGGCAAAAAGATCAGCTCCCACGTAAAATGCATCGTCACCCCGGCTTCCAACAGCATTATGGAGGCAGCCATGAAAGAAGGCTGCATCCAGACACTGGTTGAAGCAGGAGCGCTGGTAACCCCGCCATACTGTTCCTTCTGCGAAGGACGTACCATGGGTCTGCTCTCTGATGACGAGGTAGTCCTTGGCACCAATAACAGAAACTTCTTAGGACGCTACGGCTCACCAAAGGCAAAAGCATATCTGTCCTCACCAGAGGTGGCCGCAGTATCTGCGATCAAAGGGGAGATCGCGGATCCGGCGGAATTTTATTAGTGTTCCCCGCGGCTTTGCCGCGCCGGGAACATGCAAAATCATATAATACAAGCGAGGAAATCAAAATGGGTAAAAAAGTGGAATTTAAAGTCTGCGGACTTACAGCAAAGTACTTCGTACCACTGTTTCTGGTAGTCATCATCTGTACTTATGGCGGCTTTATGCCAACTGTAAAGATCGGTGAAACTACCGGTGTTGGAATGGTAGGAACACTGGCATTCTTAATGAGTGTAGGCGGCCTGTTCTTCTGGCTGGGCAACAGTATTCCTATTGTAAACAGTTACTTAGGCGGTTCTGTTCTTTTCTGTATGTTCGGACCGGCACTGTTAAACTATTTCGGACTGCTTCCTGAAACAACGGTAAAAGGCGTATCTATTCTTATGAAATACGGTTTTCAGGACGTATACATTGCAGCCCTTCTTTGCGGCTCAGTCCTGTATATGGACCGTAAGATCTTATTAGGCGCTATTTCCCGTTATCTGCCTGCAGTTTTAGGCTCTCAGGTATTTGCACTGGGCTTCTGCTTCTTAGGCGGTCTCATCACAGGATATGGCCCGTTAAATGCTATCTTTGACATTGGCGCACCTACTATGTCCGGCGGATCCGGCGGTGCCCTTGTAACCATTCCTACTCTGTATACCGACCTTTCCGGTACAGACTGGATGAGCATGTCCGGTATGTTCTTATGCTACGTTTCACTTTCTAACGTAGTAGCCGTTTTAATGTGTGCCCTTTCCAAACCAATCTTAAAGAAGCTTGGCATGGTATCACCAGAAGAGAACCCGGCTATCCTTCGCAAAGGCGGAGCTATGCAGACAGAGGCTTCTGAGCAGCTTCCGGCTCTCAGTGCAGATCCTACCAAAGTCTGCGGCGGTATCTTCATCTGCCTTGGCATCTACCTGTTAGGAACCATTTTAGGCAAGCTTCCGGGAACCAAGGTGATCGCAGGTCTTGCATGGGCTATTATCCTTGCAGTAGTGATCAAATGCACCGGTATTATGGATGAAAAGATCACCAACTACACAGTCAATGGCATGAACTTCATGTTAAAGGGACTTCTGCCAGCTATTATCGCAGGTATCGGCATCAACTCCATCAGCATTGAGACTATGATCAGTTACTTCACACCAGCAGCTCTGATCATCATTGTTTTAGCTGTACTTGGCGCATACATCGGAGCTATTATCTTCGGACATCTCTTCGGCCTGTGGGGCTACGAGTCAGGTATCACAGCTGGACTTTGCTGCTGTAACATCGGCGGATCCGGTGATCTTGCAGTTTTAACAGCAGGTGACAGAATGAGCCTTCTGGCATTCTCATCCATTTCCACCCGTATCGGCGGTGCGCTGATGGTAGTATGGATCGGCTTCTTATATCCGCTTTTAATGTTAAAATAATTAAAAACATTCATAATCCGTTCATTTTTATGGAATCTAAAGCAACAAGTATTGTCTGGAATATCACCAGACAGTGCTTGTTGCTTATTTTTTATCAAAAAACAGTTGACAAGAGAGTTAGTTGGTGCTAATCTTATAAACAGTTAGATGAATTAGTCTAAACTAACTGCAATGTAAATTTCAGATACATAAAATGAAAAAGATCGAACAGACTATGTAGAAAATATGGATAAAAGGCAGCGGATCAGGATATCCGTGGTGCTTAAAAGAAGGAGGAGCCTATGTCAGAACAGAAAGCGCAGATCATTGGAGAACTTCAGAGAAAAGGAAAACGGATCACAGGACAGAGAAAGATCCTTTTAGACGTTATATTGGAAGGAAAGTGGTCCAGCTGTAAAGAGATCTACTACATGGCTTCTAAAAAAGACCCCACCATCGGACTGGCAACTGTCTACAGAATGGTAGGCGTTTTAGAGGAAATGGGATTTTTAAGCAGAGGATACAGATATTCTTATCCACTGGAGAATAAGATCAGCTAAAATAAAACGTTCAAAACAAACAGGCTGCACGCTATATAAAAACGTGCAGCCTGTTTTTGTCATTTATAACCTCTGGCAAAACTCAATCTACGGTTCCAAAGCATTTTTAACATCAACTTTTAAGGCTTCCGCCCATTTTGCCCAGGTGAGAGCCTCTTTCTGTACTCGTACAGAGTGGCTGTTAAAAGAACTGTTCAGGATACAGTCAGCTAAAAGAACACAGGAAGCTTTATACTCATCTTCCTCGGAATATTCCAGAGAAAGGGACATATCGTGATCTTTGGCTGTTTGTATCAACATTTTCAAATCTAAATAAGTTCCATTTAATTTCTGAAGATCAGAGGTGCCAAATGCATTATCCAACTGCTTATCCAGTTCTGGATCAAAAGTCTCATCTGTAAGAGAACCACAGCTGTAGGAAGCTGCCATGCGGTACTGTCCAGGAACAGAAAGAGCTGCTTTTAGGGCTGCATAGCCGCCTTCTTTCACACCGGCGATCATCTGAAAGCCCAGGTCAGCAGGGAAATAGTCAGCGATCATTTCCGGAAGCTCCTTTGTGAGCATCTGGAAATAGGCAAATCCATGTGTCATATCCAATCCGTAACTTAATTTCAGATCCGGCATGACAATGATGATACCTGATTCATCTGCCATATCTTCTATAACTGTATGGCGCTGCCAGGCCGTGTGGTCACAGCCCACAGGAGGAAGGAGCCATAAAACAGGATGAGCACTTTTTTCATTATTTTCCACAGGTACAATAGCGGTCAGGGAATTGCATTCCGTAAGAGCAGCTGAGTAAAAGTGATCCAGTATAAGAGCCATATTAGTCGCCTCCTTTCAGTGGGAGCGTGTCAAGAAAATGATGGATCCATTCATCCCAGAAGACCCATTCATGAACACCAGGACCTTCATGGTATTCATACTCATATGGATTACCAGGAATGCTTTCAAAGGTATCCTTGATCTTCATAGCAACGGGATAACGGATATCTTCGGTGCCCATGGCGTGGTATACCTTTGGAAGTACAGTATGTTTCTTTGCAGTATCCTGGATCAGCTTTAAAATGTCGTACTCTGTTCCGGAGAGGGAGTCTGTATCAGAGGTACCGTAAATGTCCTCATTGCATTTCCTGAACATGGGATCACAGTTGCTTTTACTTCTCCAAAGGTATTCTAAAGGAGCTACGCCGCCGGTGGAAAGCATGCAGATCTGCCCATATTTGTCTGGGTTATGAAGTCCTACCCACATAGCACCGCCGCCACCCATGGATAATCCGGCAATATAATTATCTTCCCGCCGGGTACTCATTTTGGGAAATAGTTTACTACAGAATTCCGGCAGTTCTTTGGCAATGTAGTCATGGTAGCGTGGCCCGTGTTTCATATTCATGTAGCGGCTATAGCTGACTTCCGGCATAATGACCATTATACCTAAAGGTGCTGCGTAGCGTTCAATGGAAGTGCGGCGCATCCAGATGGTATAGTCATCACTTCGTCCATGAAGCAGCCACAAAACAGGAAATTTTTCTGATAGTTCACTGCCGGCAAGACCGATGCCCTGTACTTTCTCAGGCATGATCACCCCCACCTTCGTGTCCATGTTAAGAATTTTGGAATGAAAATTAACATGTAATAAAGCCAAATTTGATACCTCCTAACCTTTTACGGCGCCTTCCATCATACCTGCAACAATCTGTTTCTGGAACAGACAGTAAACGATAAAAATAGGCAGGATAGACAGGAGCATTACTGCGAATACAATAGTAAAGTTAGTTGAATTTTCCGTGCGGAAGGAATACTGATACAAGGTTAATGTGCGGTTTAAGTTAGACTGATTTAATACCAGGGACGGCATAAAATAATCATTCCAGATCCACAGGGAATTTTTAATAACAACAGTGGAAATGATGGGTTTCATGATGGGTCTTATGATCTTATAGAAAACCTGATTTGTATTAGCTCCATCAATATAGGCAGCTTCTTCCAGGTCTGTAGGCATGGAAGATAAGTAACCTACTAAAAGGAAGATACCTTCACAGGTAGAGTTTGCAATATAGAAAAGAATGGCACCGGTTCTGTTAAGAAGGCCGATATTGCTCATTAACTTGACCATGGGAAGCATTTTTACCTGGAAAGGGATAAAAATACCAGCGACCATGAAAAAGTAGAGAAAACTATAAAAACGGGAATTAAATCTTCTTCGGGATATAGCATAAGCACACATGGGAAGGAAAACAACCATGGCAACAATAGCCACTCCTGTGATGATCGTAGAATTTTTTAATGCGATAAAATAATCGGGTCTTCGGAGTACATAAGCAAAGTTATCAAAAACAATGTGTCTGGGAAGACCGAAAAAGTTGCTGAAAATGTCACTCATGTCTTTTAAAGAAGAAACTACAGTAAGGTAAAATGGGAAAAACACAAGAAGAGTACCCAGAATCAGCGCTGTGTAGATCAGAGCATGTAAAATTTTTCTTTTTTTCATGGGAATACCTCCTGCTTTAGTCGTAGATTTTCTTTTTGTCAGTGAAACGGATCTGGATAATAGAAACGACTGTGATAATTACAGCAACGATCATGGCCTGGGAGATGGCATATCCAAATTTCATATCTTCAAACCCGGTACGGTAAATGGAAAGTGTAATACTTTCTGTGACACCTGCCGGTCCGCCGGAAGTCATTGCCATAATGTAATCATAGACCATAAGCCCTTCTTTTAAGATCAGGACAAAAATAATACTTAAAATAGGCAGAATGTAACGAAGGGTGATGTAGAAAAAACGCTGGCGTTCGTTTGCACCGTCTACAACAGAAGCTTCTATGATCTCCCCAGGGATAGTCTGCAAAGCAGAAATGACTAAAACCGTTGGAATTGCAACACTTTTCCATACGTTGGTGATCAGAATGCCATAGATCGCTGTGCTTCTGCCGGACAGGATGTTTTTCTGCAATGCTTCAATTCCCAGGGCATTCCCAAGACTGGGAATACCCTGAAAGAAGATGTAGTTAAAGATCAGTCCGATGGTAAGCATGCTGACACAGGCCGGGAAGAAATAAATGGCTCTGAAACAGTTCTGACCACGGATTTTGGTGTTCATCAATAGTGCAAGTATAACAGACAGCAGCATCACGCAGATGATCAGCATAGCAGCGTAACGTATATTAAATAAAACGGCTTTCCTGAAACGACTGTCGGATAATATTTTAATATAGTTTTTTAAGCCCACAAATTTATACTTTTTACTAATACCGTTCCAGTTGGTAAAACTGTAGTAAAGTCCAAGGATAATAGGAACAATGGACAGGAATGAGTACAAGATCAGGTTTGGTAATATGTATAAAAAGTGTGTAATATTGCGATCACGGTTTTTGGTTGATTTCATGATGCTGCCTCCCTTTTAAGCGGTTGAAAGATTAAGATTCAGCAGGAGTGTAGTATTCTTCTATTACTGACTGGAATTCGTCTAAGAAAGTATCTACATCTTTGTCTAAGATCAGTGCCTGTACAGCTACGATCAGACTGTTCTTTAAATCCTGGGTCCAGATACTTGCTAAAGCAGGTCCAAACTGGCCTTCATCAATAAAGTCATTAATTTCCTTTAACTGTGGAACATTGTATTCAACACCCTGGATCAAAGTAGGATTCTTATCACCATCGCTGAATTCCTGGGCAATATCTTCACGTACTAAGAAATTAAGGAAACGAAGGCAGGCATCTTTTTCTTCAGGTGTGCAGTCAGCAGAGATCGCATAAGCGGTATCAACAGTACCAGCAGTCCAGAAATCATCTGTTGTAATAGCAGGAACAGCGGTACAAGTGAAGTTTAAGTCTGGATTCATAGTCTCAAAAGTAGTTACAGCCCAGGATCCATCCAGGTACATGGCAGATTTTCCGCTGGTAAACTCTTCGTAAGCAGGTTCATCATCGTATCCAAGAGAATCCGGATTTCCATATTCACGCAGCTTTAAGATGGTTTCTGCGTATTTGCGGATGTTTGGATCATCTTTGATCTTATAATTACCTTTAACCAGCTCGTCACATTTGCTGTAGAAATCATGATCGACACAGCCAATCAGCATACGGTCAAACTGCTGGCTGATACGGACGGCTTTCTTGTCCGGGAAAGAAAATGGCTGGATGCCGGCTTCAACTAACTTATCGCATACATCCCACATTTCATCCATCGTCTTTGGAACAGTAAGTCCCAGCTCTTCAAAAATATCTACATTGTAATACAGGCCAAATGTGTTTGTGGTAAGCGGAAGGGAATACTGTTTGCCGTTCACTTCGCATTGCTTCAAAACAGAAGGAGTTACCCGTTTCATAAATTCCTGATCGGTCAGATCCATAAAAAGACCTTCGCGGAACATGTCTTTATAAGATGCAGTCCATGGGAATACAGATACTAACTGAGGAATGTTTCCGGCAGCGACACGGGAGATCAGGGTAGTTGTAGTGGCTTCTGCCAGAGTGATATTTATCTGGATATCCGGATTTTCATCCATAAATTTATTTACCAGAGTATTGTAAAGTTCTACATTTTCTGGTTTTTCATGGAAAAGTTCAATGGATACTTTGTCACCGGAATTGGCAGCTGTAGTTGATGCTTCGGAAGCAGCCGTTGTCTGGTCCGCACTGGAAGCAGGAGCATCAGTGGTCGTTCCTCCTGAACAACCAGTCAGTGCAGCCGTTAAAAGAGTGGCTCCGATCATGCATGCTGTAAATCTTTTTTTCATAATGTTTCCCCTTTCATATATGTTTTTGTACAGCTTTAACTTGTAGCCAAAGTATAGGCTTTTTGAGGAAGATTATAAATACCATATTCAAATTTTACTTGCCATTTTCAAAGATTGTTGTATATTTTTATGTAAAGAGATGGGAGAAGACATATGGAAAAACAATTAAATGTTAAAAAATACACAATAAATTGGAAAAACATAAAGGAAAATATAACGGAAACATATTCCATAAAAAAATGGTTGTTTATACTGGCGGGGCTGCAGGCATTTCTTACTATGGCATTTTTGTGTTATCTGGTAACTGTAAATGCCTACCAGAATTACAATATGGCTACCCATCGGTATTTCCAGACAGGAGAGCAGCTATTGGACCGGGTGGAGATATCTGTAAAAGAGCTGGAGCAGGTCACTTTTTTTCCAGTCCAGCTATATGCCCAGAATAATGATTCCTATTTGTGCAGCACCTTAAGAGAAGGTCCCATCCTTAAAAATTTCCGCTTTTATTCGTATTTTAATACATATGCCCAGAATCGTTTTACAACAGAATCCACCAGTTTTATTGCTCTCTATGATCTTGAGGGAAACGGTGTATATACCTCAAAAGGAACAAATTATGGCATTAATTTTCTGGATAAAGAAAAGGCAGAATGGTATAAAAGACTTTCCACCTATAAAACAGGAACTCCGCTTCTTATATCTGCACAGGAGTTTAAAGGTTCAGGCATGAATATGCGGGATGGAAGTTCTCTGTGTGTTGGCAGAGGTATTTTAGACCTGAACACCATTAAAATTGTAGGCTACTGCGTAGCGGGAATGGATACTTCTTATCTGGAGCATTATTTTGAACAGAATCGGCAGGCGCCTAATCAGAAATTTGCTGTTTATAAAGATGGTGAACTTCTGTATGGAAATATAGAGCAGGAGGAAAGTTATCAGAAGTTTGTGAAGAAAAACCTGAAAGAAACAGGAACAAAAGAAAATTATCAGAGTAGAAAATTAAAACGCAGTGACAAAAATTCCTGTGTATATAATGTGATCGGCCACGCCAATGGCTATACACTGGTATTACAGACGCCTCTTTCTGATATTTTTGGAAATATGGGAAAGATCCAGATGTTAAATATCATCCCTATTAGCATTATTTTAAGCGGGATCGTATTTATGATCTTTCAAATGGTAGGCCGAATCTTAAAGGCGTTAAACCGCCTGATCGAAGCCTGCAATAATTTTGAACTGGATCATGTAAATAAGGTTTCAGGCAAAGGTCTTCCAGAAGAATTTCAGACTCTGGCATACTCCTTTAATAAAATGTCGAAGCGTATTGACCTTTTGATCCAGGAGGTATTTGTAAAACAGAAGGAAAAGCAGGAAACAGAACTGCAGCTTTTAAGGACCCAGATCAATCCCCACTATTTATACAATACACTGGAGATCATGCACATGAAAGCTTATATGTGTAAGGATTATGAGACTGCAACCATGGCAGAGCTTTTAGGACAGAATCTCCAGTATGGCCTTCGGAATACAACCAAAGAAGTGTCCTTGGAAGAAGAACTTCATCAGTTAGATATCTACCGGGCTATTCTGGCATATCAGTACAATGACAGGATCCAGTTCAATATCTGCATTGACAGGGAGCTGTATTCCTGCCGGGTATTAAAACTGGTATTTCAGCCTATTGTGGAAAATGCGGTGATCCATGGGATTACAGACAGCAGCCAGATCCTGAATATTGATATTTTGGGATACAGAGATGAAGAACGGCTATATATTCAGGTTTCAGATGATGGCTGTGGTATGAGTGAAGAACAGCTGGAAATGCTGCGTCATGATATAGATAGTCCTTCCAGCAATAGTATCGGTCTTCGCAATGTATGCCGGCGGATCAGTTTAAATTATGGACCTGGGTACAAGGTGAATATTGAAAGCCAGGAAGGAATGGGAACCATGATCATGCTGTGTTTTCCATGGAAAATGAACGATAATGTAAATGTTGATGGGAAAAATGAACAGACAGAAAAGAAGGAGGAATAGGATGTACAGGATCCTTTTAGTAGATGATGATCAGAACATTGTAAATGGTCTCTGCAGTATTATCAGGGAAAATTTTGGAAATACTTTTGACGTTTCCATGGCCTTTGATGGAAGCAATGCCTTAAAACTTCTTACAGAAGAATATTATCATGTGATCGTTTCTGATATCCGTATGCCAAAACTGGACGGCATCAGTCTTCTGGAACTGATCAGCAAAAATCAGATCCCAAGTGTGGTGATCATGCTTAGTGGTTATGATGACTATACCTATATCCGCAGTGCCTTGAAGCTTGGAGCTTATGATTATCTTTTAAAACCAGTGAATATCCAGAATTTTGTGTCCATGCTGCGCCTGTTGATCCCCAGATTAAAAGACAGCAGTGTGAAACTTAAAGCAGAGGAGGTAAATATAGTACGTTCTGCACCGCAGGGGGATTATTTTGACCTTTCGGCAAGGGAACCTTATTATACCAAAGGAGATCTTGGAAAAGTACTGGAACATCTTTCAGCGGGGCTTTTGTCTATGGATGAAGAGGGAACAAAAGAACGGATCCAGGAGATCTTCTCTCATTTATCACAGGAAGCAATAACAAAAGAGCAGTTTAAGCAGGCATTGTCTGCATTTCTCTATACACTGATGCAGAAAAATACAACATTGATCCCCATTATAGCAAGCTACAAATTGTCAGATAACGATCTGGCGGCTCAGATCAAAAACCAGCCCCATGTGAGCCAGTTAAAACAGAAAATGGAACAGATCCTGCTGCTTTACATGGAACAGTTGAAAAAACAGCAGGAAAAGAAAGAAGAATATGTGGTAAAAAAGGCGCAGGCCTACATGGAAAAACACTTTTCTGAGCAGCTTCTCCTCGCCGATATTGCCGCTCAGTTCCATCTCCACCCCAATTACTTTAGCAGCCTGTTTAAAAAACAGCTGGATATGACTGTAAGAGATTATATACTGCAGCTGCGCATAACAAAAGCAAAAGAACTGATGAAAGATCCGTCACTGAAACTTTTGGATATTGCCCTGGCAGTAGGCTACGAAGATGCAGCCCACTTTAACCGGGCGTTTAAAAATGTGATGGGGGTCTCACCTTCTGTGTATCGGGATGGAATCAAGAAGCAGTAGTGCTTATTTTATGCCCGTACATTCCCATGAGCCCTCTTCTGTACATACATGGCCTTATCTGCCGTATGGAGAATATCCTCAATATCCACAGTATCATGTCCGATGGGGATCTCCACGATACCGAAACTGAAGCTTTTTTCATAGGGCTTTTCTACTGTGGCTGAAAAATCTTCCCGGATCCGCAGCATCTTTTCTTTTGCTACCTTTACCGGGCAGTTTTTTAAGACAAGGCAGAATTCATCGCCGCCCAGTCTTGCAAATACATCCCGTTCCCGTATCTGTTTTTTGACGGTCTCCACGAAATGACAGATATACCAGTCACCTTCATTGTGGCCAAAATTGTCATTGACATATTTCAAATGATCCAGGTCACAGTAGCAGAGAGTGAAAGCAGCATCCTCCTGCAAGAACTTTTTTGCTTTCCGGTAGAAATAATGGCGGTTGCCGATCTGGGTCAGTGCGTCCATGGAAGCTTCCAGCTCCAGCTTTACCTGTTCCTGCTTCTCTTTTGTAATATCCAGTAAAATATGTGCATAAGCCTGTTCGCCCTGCCACTCCATGAGAGCAGAGGTAACACTGTAAAAATGGTGGTCAGAATCTTCCATTTCCCATATCCAGCCACGTACCAGATCAGCCTCGGAATCCCGTAACATATGGTCATTCTGCTCCTTTAAGACAATGCGGTACAGGTCATAATTTTGTGCATCTGCCACATCATTTTTACTGCAGTAAAGAATCTCAGGTCGTATGGCACTGGTTACCAGAATGTCCTCCTGGCTTCGCTCAATGATCTTTAAAAGCAGTTTATTATAGTTTGCAACAACCGAAGCATGGCGCTTTTCCTGTTTTGCTTCTTCCTTCAGGAAAAATTCCCGCTCCCGCAGCTGCTTTGTCATTGTGTTAAATGCTTCCGAAAACTCACCAAGATAAGAAACTGTCTGGGAATAATCTCCTTTGGCAACCTGTTTTGCCTGCCAGGTCAGATGATTTAAATTGGCGTGTATATTTTTCAGATTTTCACAGAGAAAATTATCTCTGGAAGGATGAAATTCAGAAAGGTTTCCGTTAGAAAGGGCAGCAGAGCAGGTCTTCATCTCCTGAACTGCGTGGTCTAAATACTGAAGACCCATTCCCAGCTTTTTAAACGGTTCGTCCAGTTCATCCAGATCCAGAGATTTTGCTTTGGGATCATAAAGAATACTTCTTAAGTATTCAAACAAAAGCTGACAGTTTTTATCTTCCATACGATCTCCTAAGGCGTAGTTTCTTTAATATCAGCCCGGAAACGGCAGACACGGTCGCCGGTTGCCCAGCAGTCTACCTCGATAGCCTCATATTCTTTACCAGAATAAAGAGATAATACGCCGGAAATAAAGCCTTCATCATAATTGCAGACAGTTTCTCCCAGTACTGGAAGTCCGGAGCAGTCTGCGTCCTCGGAAACAGTTAAAATGATCCGACCGCTTTCTTCATCCACGTCTTCGATCCGTAAAACACCGATCTTGCATTCCTGGAGCTTGTCCTGTAATTCACCTACAAACTGGTTTAAAGGCAGTTCCATATTTAAGAAATGCTTTGCAAAATATTCTCCGGCTCTTTTTCCTGCTTTACGGAAAATGTCGATCTGTTTCTCTTTGCCAAACTGGCTGATCAGTTCTTCCTTCAGAGAATACTCCAGCATTCTGTAAACAAAAACAGGCAGCTCTCTGCCCAGATTTTCCCGGCTTTCCGGGTCATACTGTAAATATTCCTCAAATGAAATGGGTTTCTGGTCAGCTAAAAAAATATTATTCTCCATATTCAATTCCTTCCCCTATGCCTGTTTTTAGATCTGAGGCATTATTACCAGTATATCATTAAACAGGGATATATTCAAGAAATCCATGCTTTTGTAACCGAAAGATAACCGGAAAAAAACTTATTGAGAAATATTATCAATTTCAAAACCGTTATGCTTCAAAATGACTAACGCCCCGCCCCTTACAAAGAGCACAAATCTGTTCAATGATTTGTACTCTTTTTTTGCACTTATTGAGAAAGAGTATACAATAAACATTCGCAAATGAGAAAATAATGCAAAAAATGTCAGATTTACCCCGGAAATTGTACGAAATATATGTGAAAATTAAGAAATCAACTGGAGTTCTTGACAACTAACTCAAATTAGCGTATGCTAACTAAGATGAACTGGGTAAGTGATAACTAACCCAATGTAGGAGCGGCTAACCTGAAAAAGCCGACAAGACAAAAGACAAAAAATACGGAAGCTTTCCGTAAGAAAAGGAGTGAAGAAGATGCCTTTAACAATGGCCACCATCGGTGAAGCAAACACCATCCGTAGAGTAGGCGGAAATGAAGAAACAAAGCGTTTTCTTGAAAACCTGGGATTTGTTGTCGGTGCAGAGATCACTGTTGTATCTGCTATCGGCGGAAATGTAATTGTCAATATCAAAGATTCAAGAGTTGCAATTAATCAGGATATGGCAAGACACATTATGGTTTAATTAAAACGTATATATTGCAGCGATTTTCCTGAGAGTGAGGATGACTGCATTATATGATAAATGCCAAAATGAGTATGACAAAGAGAAGAAAGGAGACATAGCAATGACTTTAGGTGATGCAGCAGTTGGAAGCACTGTAGTTGTGACTAAGATCACAGGCGATGGCGCTTACAAACGTCGTATTATGGACATGGGAATCACAAAGGGAAGTGAGCTTTACATTAGAAAAGTTGCTCCTTTAGGAGATCCTGTTGAGATTACCGTAAGAGGTTATGAGCTTTCTGTAAGAAAGAATGATGCTCAGTGTGTAGAAGTAAAGTAATCATACATAACACACCGTGAGAATTAAGAAGAGTCCTTTGCAATGGACTCATGGAGGTAAAAAGGAAATGGCAATTAAGATCGCACTTGCCGGAAACCCAAACTGCGGTAAAACAACTATGTTTAACGCATTAACAGGTGCCAACCAGTATGTTGGTAACTGGCCTGGTGTTACGGTAGAGAAAAAAGAGGGAAAATTAAAGAGCAAGAGCCAGAGCGAAGAAGTTATTGTAACTGACCTTCCTGGTATCTATTCACTTTCTCCATATACTCTGGAGGAAGTTGTCAGCCGTGATTATCTGTTAAAGGATGATCCAGACGTTATCGTTAACCTGGTTGACGCAACAAATATCGAGCGTAACTTATATCTGACTACTCAGATGATCGAGACCGGTATTCCGGTAGTTATCGCATTAAACATGGCAGACCTGCTTGCTAAGAGAGGCATCAAGATCGATATCGAGCGTCTTTCCATGTTACTTGACTGCCCGATCGTTGAGACTTCTGCATTAAAGCAGACCGGTCTTGACAAGCTGATCGATGAAGCAGTTAAGGTTGCTAAAAAGAAAGAAGTTGATCTTCCTAAGGAGATCTTCTCCAAGGAATTAGAAGCAGCAGTAGCTGAGGTTGAAGGCGTGCTGCCGGCAGACATCACTGAGAACAAGAAGAGATGGTATGCTGTTAAGTTCCTTGAAAACGACAGCAAGGTAGTTGAGAGCACTCCACTTTCTGCTTCCGGCAAGTCTGTTGTTGAGAGCGCAAGAAAAGCAATTGAAGAAGCTCATGATGACGATATGGAAAGTATCGTAACTGACGAGCGTTACAAATTCATCCAGAAGGTAGTTGGAACTGCTGTTAAGAAGAGCGGCGAGAAGCTGACCGTATCTGATAAGATCGACCAGATCGTTACCAACCGTTTCTTAGGTATCCCGATCTTCATGCTGGTAATGTGGATCGTATACTACATCTCCGTAACTACAATCGGTACATTTGTAACTGACTGGACCAACGATACATTCGTAGGCGCTGTTCAGGAAGTTGCCACTGGATTCCTTGAGAATGCCGGTGCAAGCGAACTGATCTTAAGCCTGGTTGTTGATGGTATCATCGGCGGTCTGGGAGCAGTACTTGGTTTCGTTCCTCAGATGGCGATCCTGTTCCTGTTCCTGTCCATCCTGGAAGACTGTGGTTACATGGTACGTATCGCATTCGTTATGGACCGTGTATTCCGTCACTTCGGTCTGTCCGGTAAGAGCTTCATCCCGTTACTGATCTCCTCTGGTTGTGGTATCCCAGGTATCATGGCTTCCAAGACCATCGAGCAGGATAACGACAGAAGACTTACAATTATGACAGCAACCTTTATCCCATGTGGTGCTAAGCTTCCTGTAATCGCTTTAATGGGCGGTGTTATGGCTGGCTATGTAACTGGCTGGGATGTAGCTGGTATGATGGCTCCTATTATGTACTTCGTAGGTATCGTAGCCGTTCTTGTAGCAGCTATCATGTTAAAGAAGACAAAACCATTCTCCGGAAAACCTGCTCCATTCGTTATGGAGCTTCCACAGTACCATATCCCATCTGCTAAGACTGTTCTGATGCATGTCTGGGAAAGACTGAAAGGCTTCATCATCAAGGCTGGTACTATCCTGTTCCTTGCCTGCGTAGTAATGTGGCTGCTTTCTACTTTCGGATTTGCTGATGGTTCCTTTGGCATTGTTGAAGATTCCGCAGACAGCCTTATGGCTATCATGGGTAGTGCAATTGCTCCTCTCTTTGCTCCTCTTGGCTGGGGCGAGTGGCAGCCGGTTGCAGCTGCAATCTCCGGATTCAGCGCAAAGGAAGGTATCGTTTCTACCATGGGCGTACTTGCAAATGTTGCTGGTGACGTTGAGGATGCAGAAACCGTTGCAGAAGGTGTTGGAATGTGGTTCCCAACCGCTTTAGCCGGCTTCAGCTTCCTGCTGTTTAACCTGCTTGATTCTCCTTGCCTTGCAGCTATTTCTACAATGGCTCAGCAGATGCAGAACAGAAAGTGGTTCTGGTTTGCAATTCTGTTCCAGAACGTATTTGCTTACGCAGTTACTCTTTGCGTATACCAGATCGGCAGCTTCTTATTCTATGGTTCCTTCGGTGCAGGCACAGTTGCAGCATTCGTAGTACTGCTGTTCATGCTGTTCATGCTGTTCCGTCCAGATCCATACAAGGATCAGAAGACCTACTCCAAGCGTTCTGTACAGTCCGCGTCATAATGAGCGCAGAAGAAAAATAAGCGGCTGCGCAGCAGACATTTGTTTTTCTTGCGCCATTAACGAACAAACAGCCTGTGTATGCAGGTAGTAGAGCGCGTAAGCGCGGGTTTGTGAGTTTATATAACTACATCCGTCGGTGCAGACCGGCATAATAAAAGGGGCCGGGTGGTAACATCCGGTCCCTTTAAAAAACTGCTGGATCGTGCTAAAATAGATACAGCAGGGATTGATCCACTGCTTCATGTTTTCGATAACATTCCATTAAGAAAGAAGGGAATTTTATGATAGCAAATGTAATTATATTGCTCCTTGTATTTTGCTACTGTGGTCTGGTGATCTACTGGAAGCGCACAGGCGTATTAAAAGACAGCTGCAGCAGCTGTGGAAGCGGAAACGGCGGCTGTGGCGGTGGCTGTGGCTGCTGCAGTGGACATTGCAGCAGCTGTGGAAG
>JBNMGK010000079.1:0-9237 GCA_050872205.1 Enterocloster sp. | reverse complement strand
GAATACTTCCATGTAAATGATGCTGACGGAAACCTGGCACTGCCGCCATCCAACATCAGCCCAACCGATGCATGTATGCTGTCTGATATGGTTCCTACCGGCTTCCATGGCGTAGAACTGGCAGATGTTCAGTTTGGTGATACTGTTTTAGTAGTTGGTATCGGACCTGTAGGACTTATGTCTGTAGCAGGAACCAATATGCGCGGTGCCTCCCGCATCATCGCAGTTGGAACCCGTCCTGTCTGCGTAGAGGCAGCCAAAAAATACGGTGCTACTGATTTCGTAAGCTACAAGAACGGCCCCATCTGGAAACAGGTTCTGGATATGACAGACGGCAAGGGCGTTGACAAGGTTGTGATCGCAGGCGGCGGTGTCGAGACCTTCGCAGAAGCAGTTAAATGCTTAAAGCCAGGCGGCAAGATCGGCAATGTAAACTACCTGGGATCCGGCGATACCATTGATATCCCACGTACTGAATGGGGCGTTGGTATGGGCCATAAGCAGATCAACGGTGGTCTGATGCCAGGCGGACGTTTACGTATGGAAAAACTGGGCGCTTTAGTATCTGCCGGAAAACTGGATGTTTCTCCATTAAGCACTCATGTATTTAAGGGTTGGGATCATCTGGAAGAAGCACTCTTCCTTATGAGAGATAAACCAGCTGATCTGATCAAGCCAGTTGTTGTAATTGAAGAGTAATTGAATATATGAACCTGAGGACGCGCCACTGGCGCGTTCTCGTTATACTATAAGAAAACAGAGCTCATGCTCTGGGATTGGGGATTTTAAGGTTATCATATGAAAATACTGATCGTATCCGGCTTCCTGGGCGCAGGAAAGACCACCTTTATCAAGGCTTTAGCAAAGCATACAGGAAAAGACTTTGCCATACTGGAAAATGAATACGGTGCTGCCGGCATTGACGCGGATCGTCTCCGTGCAGAAGAAGGCCAGAGCCCGGTTAATATCTGGGAAATGACAGAAGGCTGCATCTGCTGCTCTGCCAAAGGTGATTTTTCCCTGTCTGTCCTTTCTATTGCCAATACCATTGACCCGGAATATCTGGTGATCGAACCTACTGGTGTGGGAATGTTAGGAAATGTTCTGGAAAATATAAAACAGATCGAATACGAGCGTATTTCCATTTTAGCCCCTGTGACCATTGCAGATATTTACAGCTGCAGCCGCTATTTAAAAGAATACCCGGCGCTCTACGAAAACCAGATCCGGGAAGCGAAAACCATTTTCCTGTCCAAATCAGAACAGGCTTCCCTGGAAGAAAAAGAAGACGCCAGACGGATCTTAGCCGGGATCAATCCCACTGCTGCCATCTATACGGACCACTACTCTTCTCTTCCCCAGAAAGATTGGCTGCGCCTTCTTGAAACAGGCTATGACGGACAGATCTATGAAACAAAGGCAGCTGACAGCGAAGAACTGCCGGATACCTTTTCCATTGAAAATGCCTACTTTACATCTCCGGAGTCTCTTCTGGTGTTCTTAGAAAACCTGATCCGTGGACCATACGGAAATGTTTTCCGCGCCAAAGGCCAGCTGACAGCCGGTTCCCAGTGGTTCCAGTTTGATGTGGCTGACAGCCGTTATGGTATTACAGGCTGTGAACCCTTAAAAACGGGAAAGGCTGTATTTATTGGCACGGATATCCAAAGACAGCCCATCCGCCGGGTGGTATTAAGCAAAATGATCCAGAAGAAGATCATTGCAAAAAGACGATGACCACTGGCAGATCGATCATATCTGATATTCACAAGACGCCTGCATCAGACCAGGCGTTTTTTGTTGCCATGCTCTCAGAGCTTTCCTGTAAATATCTGCCTGTAATTGCTTTTTATCGCTTCCTATGTTAAACTGATTTAGATATATCAAAATCAAATTTTACAAAAATAAAGGGGTTAAATCACATGAGCAAAAACAAACGAGGTACATTCTCAGGGAAGCTGGGTTTTGTTCTGTCTGCGGCGGGGGCTTCCGTAGGACTGGGCAATATCTGGCGCTTTCCTTATCTGGCTGCCAAGTATGGCGGCGGTATCTTTTTACTGATCTACATTATCCTGGCTCTTACCTTTGGCTACACCATGATCATGGCAGAAACCTCCATAGGCCGTATGACAAAAAAGAGTCCGGTAGGCGCATATCAGAGCTTTGGAAAATCCAAATGGCTCTCTTTCGGCGGCTGGATCAACGCTATTATCCCCATTCTCATTGTTCCCTACTACTCCGTTATCGGCGGCTGGGTCATCAAATACCTGGTGGGATATTTCAGCGGTCAGGCACAGACATTAGCTTCTGATACCTATTTTTCCAGCTTTATCTCCAATGGAGTCTCTACAGAGATCTGCTTTGTTGTTTTCACTCTCTGTACCTTAGGCATCATCTACGCAGGCGTGCAGAATGGCATTGAACGTGTTTCCAAGTTCATGATGCCGGTTCTGGTCGTCCTTTCCGTGATCATTGCCATTTACTCCGTTACCAGACCCGGAGCCTTAGAAGGCGTTAAATACTTCCTGGTACCGAATCCGGCCAATTTCTCCTGGATGACCGTTGTTTCCGCTATGGGCCAGATGTTCTACTCTCTGTCCATTGCCATGGGTATCCTGGTAACCTTCGGCTCCTATATGTTAAAGGATATGTCCATTGAAGACTCCACACAGAACGTAGAGATCTTTGATACTGCTATTGCTATTATGGCAGGTCTTATGATCATCCCCGCTGTATTCGCTTTCTCCGGCGGTGATCCAGATACATTAAAAGCAGGTCCTGCGCTGATGTTTATTACCATTCCAAAGGTATTTGCAAATATGGGACTTGGAACCGGCATCGGTATCCTGTTCTTCCTGCTGGTATTATTTGCAGCAATGACCAGCTCCATTGCACTGACAGAAAGCGCTGTTTCCACCTTTGAAGACGAACTGTACTGGGACCGTAAAAAATCCACTGTAGTCATGGCAGTGATCATGCTCTCCCTTGGTACACTCTCCTGCCTGGGATACGGACCTCTGGCAAATGTGACTATCATCGGCATGCAGTTTCTGGATTTCTTTGATTTCCTTACAAACTCCGTGATGATGCCTATCGCAGCCATTGCCACCTGTCTTCTGGTTTCCAGAGTCATTGGCGTAAAAAAGATCGAGGAAGAAGTTACCTTAGAAGGAAAGCCATTCCGCAGAAAAAAGATCTTCTACTTCATGATCCAGTACCTGTGCCCTGTCTTTGCCGCTATTATTTTGATCAGTTCTGTGGCAAATGCATTTGGATGGATCTCTATGTAGTGTAATTAATATGCATCGCAACAAAAACCGGAAATGCAGTGATCTTTCACATCTTACTGCATTTCCGGTTTTCTTTTTACTTATTCTGCTGTTTTGCCAGTCTCTTCAGCCTGGCTATGTTCTGTTTCTTTCACTCTCCTTGCAAATACCAAAGCCCGGCCCTGTTCGATCTGTCGATAACAGGTAGATAACATTAAGATCTCATCATCCTCTTTTGCATCGATCCCTGTATCATATAATCTGTGTGCCTTAAGATATGTTAAAAACTCTTCCCATTCCTCCGGGTGATCCGGGTCTTTGTCAATATAGGAGAAAAGTTTCCTGTTTTCCTCTTCATTTAAGCTGCTGAATAATACCGCAAAAATCTCATAATTTCCGCCTCCCCCTGCATGGTCAAAGCGGATAATGGGATGTTCCTTAAAATAAGATTCATCCTTGTAAAAACGTAAAATACTGAACATCTTTGTATTTCGTGTATTATGAGCATACACGATCAGATTGTCGGAAGGGCGCATAATATCGCACCGTATATCTAAAAACGGCATTCCATTTCCATGGTACTTCTGTTCGAAGTCATGATTCAAATAAAACATGCCCTCTGCTTTCTCTGTCTGTAACACCGGATAGCTTAATGGCGTATCCGGAATACTGATATATCCGATACAGTCCGGATTGATCTTTCGCAGTGCCTCTAAGTCAAAGGCGTTATCCGTTGTATCTTTTCTGTCCTTATCATCAGCCATATGGTAGGCTTCCCGCCATATGCCGTCTACTTTCTTCTCTGCAAAATAAAGAGAGACAAAATCAATGGCGGCCACCAGAATGCAGATGATAAAAATTGCTTTGCTTATCCGGTTGATCCATTTGCGTACCATTGTTTTGTCTCCCTGTCATATAAATTTTTTTATAAATCTGTCTTATAAACTGATTACATTTCTCACTTCACACGGATATCATACACGTTAATGATAAACGGGTCATACCGTGTCATTTTACAATTCTTAAGGTCAGCAGAAACCGCTGTAAATTCTTTCTGCCTGCTCACCGGTATTACCGGAGCCTGACTGTTTAAAACGCTGTTGGCGTTCTTTAAGTTTTCATTCACTGTCTTCTGGTCATAAGAAGCTTCCAACTTATTTATAGCCTCTTTTACCTGGTCACTGGCACTGCTGGTAGATATACCCTGACTGTCATTTAATATACGATCATAGGCACTGTAAGTTTCCCAACCAGCCACACTGGTGATCAACAGATCATAATTTTCCAGCATATAAACCTGCTGCAGATATTCTCCCTGGTCCAACAACTGTTCGTCTACCTGAAATCCAATTTTTTCCAGATCATTTTTGACCTGTTTTCCCAGTTCTTCATGAATGGCATTGCCTTTTAAAACAGGAAGCCGCAGCTTCAAAGAGGTATCTCCCATTTCCTGCTTTGCAGCATCCAGGAGTTTCTTTGCAGCCTCTGTATCATAAACAGGCATATCCCCGCCTTCATAAGCACTTCTCTCCCAGGCCAAGGTATTTGCCGTCATAAAATACTGGGATAAAGCACCACCGGTAAAACCGTCTCTGTCAATGGCTAAAGAGATCGCTCTTCTGGCATCCTCTCTCCTTAACAGCATATTGTCTCGATTAATGGACAGATACTGCACAGAATCAAGGGGCTTTTCATAAATGGTATACTGCATCCCCTCATAAAAAGGATCAAATGCGGTGCTGTTGCCATAGAAATAAGCAACATCCACATCACCGTTCTGGATCGCATCCCCCACTGCATAACTGCCGTAAAGAACAAATTCTACCGTTTTAATATCTCTTATCTTTTTGCGGTAATTCTCGCTGGCTGTTAAACGGATACTGCCTCCGTCTCTTCCCTCTGTTTTCACATAAGCGCCGGTGCCGGTGCCCTGGGAAGCGATCTGAGGAAGCACAATGGCAATGCCTGCATCCATATCTTCCGGCTGTTTCTGGATCTTGCAGCCAGCAATCAGAAGATTGTCAGGAGAAGGCTTTGAAAAGGCGATCTCCAGGTGAGTATCATCCTTTACTTCTATACCAGAAGGAAGCTCTGTCTCCCCTCTTAGAAACTCCTCTACGCCCTCAATATTCAAATAGGGGCTGTTTTCCTCTGCCTGGGGATCCATACACATTGCTGCAATGGAAAAAGCTGCATCCTTTGCAGTTACAGGCGTTCCATCACTGAATTTGATCTTTTTCTTTAAAGTAATGCTGCAGCGGCTTCCATCTGTTTCCATCTGGAAATGATCTGCCAGCTCTTTCTGCCACACTCCGTCTCCGTCCCGGCGCATAAGCGGCTCAAAGATCAGGGAAGAGATCATCTTATCTGCTTCGCTGGCAGCATACACCGGGTTTGTAACTCCCTGCATATCTGCTACTGCTACATACAACGTGTGTTTTCTTTCTGCATCTTTCTGGATACTTCCGGCATCTCCTTCCCGCACCATGGCAAGTCCGGAATCATCTGCGAACACGCCCTGGAATACGCGGGTCTTATTGCCTGCGAAAAATACCCCTATAAGAAGCAGCAGGGCTGCCGCTGTTACAGCGGCGCCCCTTAATTTTCTGCTTTTAAAAATTTTCATTACTTGCCTTTCTTTTCCTTCTTCCCTTTCTTCTTTTCGTCATCATCGGAACGTGTCATAAACATGATCGCTCCGGCGATCACTGCAATCGTAAGGGCGGTAATTCCGATCGGCACAACTCCGGTCTTCGGAATACCAAAGAACGGTGGTTCTCCGGCATTATCTGGTGTTGCCGGCTGTTCCTGCGGGAACGGTTCAATCACTGGATCAGGCTGTTTTACAGCATGTCCTGTAACTGTACCGCTTCCACCTCCACTGGAATGATGACCTCTGTCCGGTTTATCCGGTTCAGGCTCAGGAAGCTCATCCTGAAGTCTTAAACCAGCATCCATATCCAGGCAGTCTTCAATATAGCGAAGATCCGGGATCCAGTCATCATTGTGTTTCTTACTGGTAAGCCGTGCAATGGTTCTTGCTACAATGGAAGTTTCCGTTTCGTCATAAACCACAAACTCTGCAGACATTGCCTTGCGGTAATTTCCATCGTCCTGCATACCATTTACATCACCAACATCTGATATCAGGCCATTGTCATCAAAGGATGGATCATAAATACCACTTACTGTAAGCTCGGTTCCATTCGGGATGCGTCCACCGCTTAAAATTCCTTTATTGGCCTTATCCAGTGAATCCTTATCAAGATCCATAAAGGCATTTGCCGGGATCACATCACTGTCAGCTGTTCCCTGAGCTGTGCGGTAATCAGACCAGATGCGTGTTTCATCATCAATCGGCTGATACAGCATTACACGGTAGCGATAGAGACGGTCATCTGCATTCTTGGCATCTGCATGAACTACAGGCACCTCAAATTCGTATCTGCCGTTCGCTCCAGTATACATATACATCTTATCATTCAGATCTTTGTATTTCACCCATGCGCCTTTACGCTTCTCAGTTCCCGTAATACGGATCTTCATCTGTCCCGGGCGGGTGAAATCTGTACCTGCTTCAAAGTTGCCTTCCAACCAGGCATTGCCGGTAGTTCCATGGAACTGATGTACAACAGAAGGTGTTGCGGCTCCAGGTTTCTGTGCTTCAGAAGAAGTAGATACAAAGCCTTTGTCTACTAACTCATACGTATAATACTCTGTTTCTCCTTCTGGATCATACTGGTAAAGCACTGCCATAGCATCTGGTATTGGCTTTTCTCCTGCATCCTGACGTCCGTTTGCGTTGTCGTCCTGCCATACATAGCCACCGATACGTACCCGGTTTTCGATCTGCAGGATACCTGCATCTTCCTTCACATATCTGCGTTTGCGTATTTCCATAGACTCGCATGTATCCATACGTAAATGTAAGTGTCCATCATAGCCATTTACAACTTCCGTATCAACCTCCATAAGAGTCACCGGATCAGAAACACCTAAGTTGCTGCGGGAAACTCCCAGAACCTTTGCACAATCACCCGTCTCGTAATCATACTCATCCATAACCTGAACGTCAGAGTTTACATCATCTCCGGCGCCGCTTGCGTGGTAAATAGTGTAGGAAGCTTCTTCCTCTTTTTCCACTATTACGCGGTAAGTATATGGCTTCGGATCTGTAAATGCTCCCTCTGGGGTTTCATCATCTGCAGGTCTTACAGGATCTTTATCCTCATCAAACATTGGAAGTTTATTAAAGGAATAAAGTCCATCCTGATCTGTCAGTCTCTTCGCATAGGTGAAGTAGATGCTATTTGCATCTTCCTGCGTTGCCTTGATGTCAGACTGGATATTTGCAAGTTCACTGCGCAGGTTATTCAGTTCCTGATCACGTCTGGTCATAACGCTTGTAGCTGAAACAATCTCGGATGCAAGTGCATCAACTTCATTGCTGATATCCGTATATTTATCATTCCATTTGTTGTACTCGTCTGTTGCTTCCTGATAACGCTTATTATCAGCAATGATCTGCTCGTTCAGTTCATCGATCTCCTTTTGGAGAGCTTCGATCTGGGCTGCCAATGCCTTCTTTTTATCCTCATCTGTTTCCTTGTTTTGAGCGTCCTGCAATTTTGCCAGTTCCCCATATTTCTTTGTACGTTCTTCCTGTTCTGTAGTCAGTTTACTATCCAGGCTAACCTGTTCTGCCGATGCATTACCACGATTTATATTTGCCTGTGTCAGTTCACTTTGTTTAGCAGACAGTTCATCCTGCTTTTCTACAAGAGCCAGCTGATCTGCAGTCTGTTCTGCTTCCTTACCGGAAATTTCAGCTACCTTATCAGCCTCCTTGGATCTCAGATCCGCAAGCTTAATTTCATCCTGCTTCCTTCGATCTTCATCTGCCTTTATCAGTGTCCTTATGCTGTTGATCGCTGCATCATCTCTTGGGAAAATGTAATTTCCGCTGATCCAGTAATCACCTGTGATCTGGCTTACATCAAATTTCGCGGGATCATACTCATATACAAAAGTATAATCACCATTTGTACGCTGATACTGCAGGATTACCGGAATATCCGGGATCCGTGGTTCTTTCTCATCCTCACGGATACCATTATAGTTCAGTTTTCCCTTGTCCTTTTCAATATCATTCCATACAATACCGCTTACAGAACCTTTGGCATATGGAACAAGTCCTCCGTCAACACTACCGATACTGTTGACCCATTTATAGTCATATTTAACACCTTTTGCCAGTTCCTTTGGATCTGTATAATTGTACTTCGGATCCGTTACCTTCTGGTACGGCATATAGATACTTGACTCAAATGGATCTGTACGGTCAAAGTCATTCTTTTCCGGATTCCAGTTCACACTCCTGCTTCCTGTACCGGAAAGTGTTCCATCCATTTCAGCGCCGGATCTGCGGTGCATCCAACTGTCACCAGCCAGATCACTGTCATACCTTGTATCCACTGTATTCCAGTTGCTGTGGATCGTGGTATAGGTGTATCCCTTCTCCAGGAAAGGAACTCTTACACGATAACCTACCAGATATTCGACTCTGTTTGGATCTGCTCCCAGGTGTACCTGAGGTTCCAGCTTAAAGCGCCATTCACCTGCAGGTGAGGTTTTCGTCTTTGCAATTGGTTTCGCATTGCTTGGAGTAGCCGATGCCTTTGGATCTGATACATTGAAGCTGCTCTCGTCCGCGAATTCCAGACTTCCTGTTGTACGATCAACTTCCAGTGGCCACCATCCGGCTCCACCGTCATCTGGGCTTCCAGTCCACGCGTAGGCATAAAGTTCTACGTCTTCGTCTTCGATTCCAGCGTAACCCATACGTCGGATACCATCATGTATATCTGGTGCTCCTGCCGGTGTTGCTGCATCATCTGTGGAATCATCCCAGATAATACCTTTCATCCAGCCTGATTCCGTCTTGATCACACCAAAGTCGATCTTTTTC
>JBNMGK010000265.1:0-4128 GCA_050872205.1 Enterocloster sp. | reverse complement strand
GCAAAAGTTCCATAGGTTCCTTGCATGTATACTGGCTGAATACTTCTGACACTTCTTTTCCCAGCATCTTGTAATTCTGGATCCTGCGGGTCACATTGCAGTATTCCGGTTTTTCCAGCCAGTCTTCCCGGCCTAATACCTGGGCAAAAGCTGCAAACTGTGCCTCTGTAGCCACGGATATCATGATCTCGCCGTCTTTACATAGGAAATTTCCCACAGGCGCAGACAATGCGTAATTATTTCCCTTTGGTTTTGGCACAACGCCCGTTTTTATAGATAAGCTTAACTGGTTTTCCAGTCCATATACTAAAGAGTCCATCATGGAAATGTCCATGAAACGGCCTCTGTTGTTTTCAATTTTATCGATCAGTGCCATAAGCACTGCAATGCAGGTAGTCATACCGCCTGTAAATGTGGCAATATCACCGCCGCAGCGTACCGGATCCCCGCCTTCAGGCCCGGTAGTTGATACAAAACCGGACTCAGCCTGGACCGCTGCTTCTGAATAAGGACGTTCACTTAATGGTCCCTTTGTTCCATACCCGGTAATAGAGGCATAGATCAATCCTGGGTTCCATTCTTTTAAAACTTTTTCTGTAATTCCAATTTTTTCCAGTTTTCCCGGTTCACAGCCGTCCACCACTGCGTCTGCCATTCCGATGAGGAAAAGCACCCGGTCTATATCTTCTTTCTGGTCAAAATAAAAACGTTTTTTGCCACGGTCACTTACCTTAAACTCTCCCGTAGCACATTCCCCTTTTTCTGTATCAAGGGGCATCAGCTTGATCACATTGGCACCAAAATCAGAAAGCATCAGTGTACATGCTCCTGCTGCCCCTGAGTCCCCGAACTCGATCACAGATATGCCTTCTAATGGTTTCTGATCCATATAAGCCACCTCACAATACTTATTTTAAATACCTGTTTTTGACACACACTCTTAATACAGCTACAGGGAACGCGTCAGCTGACACGTTCCCTTATCTGCATCCATACCGTCTTACCGGTATTTTCCTTCATTTCTGTTACTTGATTACTGCTTGTCAATTCCGCAAAGCTGAACCTTAGCCCACTTCTCATACATCTTCTGAACTTCGATACAGTCAGCGTCATCGCCTAATTCAGCCTTAGGCATGCACAGTACCTGAGCAGTCAGGTTGCCGAACAGGGACGGGATACCCATATCCTTTGCTGCTGAGTTGAACAGGCCAACGTCCTTGCTCATTAAACCAAGGGAGAAGTTCCAGTTCTTTCCTGGGAATACGATGTTTGGGAACTTTGTGGTAGCTGCATGGTTTGTACCGCCGGAAGTAGCGATTACATGAGCTGCCATGTGTGGATCAATACCAGCCTGTGCGCATACAGCGATTGCTTCAGAGGTAGCAGCTGCACAGCAGGAAGACAGGAAGTTATTTGCACACTTGATCATATCACCAGAACCGCTTGGTCCCATGTATACAACCTTCTCAGGAGCGCCCATTACATCCAGAACTGGTTTCATAGCGTCGAAGGTCTCTTTCTTACCGCCACACATAATGGTCAGTGTCTGCTTTGCAGCACCGGTAGTACCGCCGGAAACAGGAGCGTCTAACAGCTCGATTCCCTTAGCTTCACATAAAGCAGCTAACTTCTTTGTGCTTACTGCGTCTGCAGAAGTCATATCGATGATAACAGTACCTGGCTTGCAGACTTCCAGAACGCCGTCTTTTCCAAGAATGGTGTCTTCAACCTGTGCAGACTTTGGAAGAGAGAATACCAGGATATCGCTGTTTTCTAACAGTTCCTTCTGGGAAGAAGTTGCAACACCGCCGTTTGCTAACATCCAGTCAACAGCTGCAGTCTTTGCTTCTGCGTTTGGAACCAGATCAGAATAACCATGCTTCATAGCACTTGCCTGTCTGTAGGTTGGCAGATATACAGTGTATCCGCTCTTTACCAGGCCATAGCAGATTGGGAAGCCGATAGCGCCCCAGCCAAGGAAAACAAATTTTTTCTCTTTTAAATCGCTCATTTTCATTTTCTCCTCTTCTATTAAGATTTTTGAATACTTATGTTTTTATATTTATTTTTTATAATTCAATATCCAGAAGCTTTGCAGGATTCTTCTTGCACATGAACTCTACTTCTTCCGGTGAACATCCAAACTGAAGCATCTGGCCGATGAAGATACGCATTCCCAGTGCCGGGTTGATGTCCCACACCTGAGCCAGATCTGTGCCAAGAATGGTCTTTTCCGCGCCAACTAACTTGATGCAGTCTACATAATCGCTTGGATCCATATTGCCTAAACGTGGCATTGTGGTTCCGTATACATGCTCAATGTAAACACCCTTGTCAGCCAGTTCCTTGATCTCATCTAAGGTGAAACGGCTTAATTCAGCTAACGGATGAGTTGCAACCATTTTTGTGATCCCCAATTCAATGGCAGCATCAAACATCTTTGTGCTTTCTTCATAGGACATGTGGCCGCTGCATACGACCATGTTATATTCCTTGATGACCTTTAAGATGTCATATACTTCATCCTTTAAGGTACCGTCTTCCTTCAGGATCCAGATACCGCCTTCTTTTCCAAGATAGGACTGGCACCATTTGGAGTCCATTGCAGGGAACCATACTACCTTTGCTCCGATCTTTGCATTGGCTTCAATGGTCTTTGCCGCATATTCCAGACCGCCGGTAGTGGTATATCCGATCACAACACTTCCGAATACATTTACATCCGGTGTCAGGTTCTTCTGGATGATAAACGCGTCAGATGCAGTATTATAAGAAAAGCTCTTTAATACAATTCCCTTCATACCTGCTTCCTCTGCATATTTTGCTACCTCAGCGCTGTCGATAGGACGCTCTGCCAGTGGATCCGGGCCTGGGTGGATGTGCATGTCAATGCTGTCCTTCCAGAGATCATCGATCACTTTGACCGGAATACGTCCAAGAGGTTTGTTTCGTACAGCCATAATAACCCTCCTCCTTATACATTTGTTTTTTGCATCTTAATACAATCTTTTTATTAAATGGATCTGCAATTATATACTGCAAATTCCGTGCCAGTTTTTATCCCGTCTGAAAATGAGCAAAAAAGAGCGGGACCTGCCATTTTAGTATAGCGCTGTCGGTCTTTTTTGAAAATACACACAAATGGCATTCATCCCTGACAAAAATTACACATACTCATTAACAAATGGCACACTTTATGATACAATTACACCAGAGCTAATTGTCACACTTTATACAAACTTTACAAATGAGGTATTTTATGCAAGATTCAAACCTGATCTCCCAGTTTACCTACGTGCCTTTTTCCGAACTGGAAAAAGAGCGTGAGCAGCTGTCCCGACTTTATACGTTTATCCGCAGATATGTGCAGAAGACCATTTCCTTATCCGAAAATGTAAACTACGCCATGGCGCTGTTTTCCAATGACGGCGTTCTTTTGGACCTGTTTTCCAAGGAAGAATATCTGCTTCAGTATTTTGCGGAGGACAATATCCGTGCCGGTTCTGACTGGACCTCTGTAGGCTATAATGCTATATCTGAAGGTCTGCGGACCAAGACTTCCATGGCTACCATTGGCACAGAAAACGAAAGCGTTGCCCTGCATAACTACGCAGTCTACTTTGCGCCCATTAATATGTTAAGCCCTTATGAGCCATATGAGCCTATGGAACAGTGCGGCGTTGCCATTATCTGCCCCCTGCAGTTTGCATGGACGGAATATCTGACCATGACCCGTGGTATCGCCCATGACATGATGATCACACTGCAGTTTAATAACATTGCAACCATGTATTATGAGCGCAGCGGCCGCGGCATTCTTTCCATTGATACCATGATGAGTACCAAAAACAACCGTCTGGCTACTTATTACAATCCACTTCTCTTTGAGATTCTGGAGACAGAGCCTATTGAAATGTATTACAAACCGGTAGAAGTCCTCATTGACCCACTCCCGGCCAATAAAGAGCTCTGGGATATTGTATACAATCACCGTACCATCCAGAATTATCCAATGACTATCACAGTCCATGGAAAAGATGTGGAAGTGGTGGCTTCTACGGACGCTTTTAACCAGCCGTCTATCAATGCCCACGGTGTTACCTTCTTCCTTACCACCCAGGCACGTAT
>JBNMGK010000454.1:0-1950 GCA_050872205.1 Enterocloster sp. | reverse complement strand
TATTTAAACTTTACTTATCTGTATTATACACTTACATTCCCTTAAAAATGTTAATTTTTGTCGAAGAAAGTCTAAAAGTTTTCCTACCATTTTTCTAAACAGTCGGATATAATAAAGGCAGTTATGCAAGACGGGGGTTTTATATGTCTAAGATATGGAAATTTTTTGAGAATATGAATGAGGCGGTTTATGCCTCCGATGTAGATACATATGAGCTGATTTACTTAAACAAAGCAGCCAGAGATCTGTTCCAGTTTAAGGATGAAGCCGATTATAAAGGAAAAAACTGTTACGAGATCCTGCAGCAATGTTCTTCCCCCTGCGCCATGTGTACCAACAACCGCTTAAAGCCAGGTGAGTTTTATGAATGGTCCCGTTTTAATCCGCAGGTACGCCGTTCTTATCTTTTAAAAGATACTATGGTGATCGATGATGGGCGTAAAGTTCGTATTGAAATAGCCATTGACCTGGATATTCATGATCTTACCAAACAGTCTTATTCTGAATTTACAGACAACGAAGCATTGATCAACGAAGGGCTTCGCTGTGCCCTGGCTGAAGAAACACCGGAACGGTCTATTAATACATTATTACAACATCTGGGGCAGATGTTCCAAAGTGACCGTGTCTACATTTTTGAGAAAAATAAACATGGCAATTATGATAATACCTTTGAATGGTGTGCTTCCCAGGTTTCTGAACAGAAAAATATCCTGCGCAATATCCCGCCGGAAACCATGGGAACCTGGATCCCCACTTTCCAGAAAGGTGAAAGTATAATCATCCGGGATGTGGATGATATCATGTCCTACGATCCTACTGTGTATGAAACTCTGATGCCACAGAATATCAAACGTCTCATTGTCAGTCCTATTTACCGGGATCGTGAAGTGATCGGTTTTTACGGCATTGACAATCCACCTCTTGACCGCATGGATCATATTGCTTTTATGCTCCAGCTCCTTGGGCATTTTATCAACTCCATGCTGCGGCGCAGGGATCTGGTCGGAAAACTGGAGGCTTTAAGCTACTATGACCAGCTCACTGGCGCGAAAAACCGCCATGCCATGAGCGAACAGCTGGCTTCGCTGACCACTGGCGGCAGCCTGGGCATCCTTTATGGGGATGTAATGGGGTTAAAGCAGATCAATGATGATCTGGGACATCAGGCCGGGGATGAAGCTCTTATTTATGCCTGTGAGAATTTAAAAGCCCATTTCCCGGATGAAAGCGTATACCGCATTGGCGGTGATGAATTTCTGGTGATGATGCCTGGTGTTACAGAAAATCTGTTCCAGGCCATGATCCGTTCTATGACAGCAGATATGGCAAAAGGTTCTATTCACATGGCCCTTGGTTCTGTGTGGGTGGATGACTGCACGGGAAAAGTAGAAAAATCGCTGTCTGACGCAGACGCGAAAATGTATGAAGATAAACGTGCTTATTACGCAAAGAATAAGCAGTTGGATCGAAGGAGACGCTAAAAGGCGTCTCCTTTTTTATGCAGATCTGTGGAGATGGTCCATGATCTTACGAAAAAGGACTGCAGCCAGTGTACTTACCATAGTAGTTACAAGACATGGGCCTGTGACTGCCGCCGGGGATATACTATGGTACTGGCTTCTGTAGGCAATGATGTTTACCGGGATCAGCTGAAGAGATGAGATGTTCATGATCAGGAACGTACACATTTCATTGCTGGCAGTGCCTTTTGGAACTGCCTGAACCGTCACTTTCGCCTCTTTCTCTTTTCTGCGCTCTTCTTCTGCTTTTTCCAGTTCTTTCATGGCCTTAAGCCCCGCAGGTGTAGCCGCCCAGCCAAGTCCTAAGATATTGGCAATGAAATTTACGGATATCTGCCTGGCGGCCTCACAGTCCATTGGCAGATCTGGAAACAGAAATTTTAATACAGGTCTCATTTTTTCTGAAAGCTGTTCTACCAGCCCGGCC
>JBNMGK010000520.1:0-1103 GCA_050872205.1 Enterocloster sp. | reverse complement strand
AAGTACCACCTGGTCATTGTCCAAAGTACACTTGTAATAAAAACGTCCCGTCTGATCCTGGGGCAGATTCCAGGTCACACTGCCATCTCCCAAAACAGGAGCATCGCTGGTACTCATATTTTCTACTTTGGTATAATTTCCATAATCTGTGATCTCGCCAAGACCATTTAAATTTACCCCTTTTACTACGTTTACCTTGGTGGTCTTTCCGTAATAGTCCAGGTTCACGTACATGGTCTCATCTACATCTGCACCTGCCGGTGCGCCGTATACAGGAAGACTGCTGCCTGCTGATGTGCAAAGCAGTGCTGCCGTTAAAACAGAAGCTGTCACTCTTTTTCTAAATTTCATTTCCATCTACCTCCGCTGTCTGACTGCCACTTTTTGCTCTGGCTGCTGACGCTTTTTTCTTAACTGCTCCAATTCCGGATTTTAATAAGGCCTTCCGCTTTTCATGTCTTCGTATTAAAAACTTCTTAAAGCGGTCCATTTCATTACTTGTGATAATACCATCAAAGAGGACTAACAATGCCGGTAAAATGGTAAGTACCAGGCATACGCTAAACAACGCACCTCTTCCGAGCAGGTGGCCTAATCCACCGATAGCAGCCGTACTGTAGATCATATATACAATGTAACCTGCCAGTATCAGGATGGTTCCTGAGGTAAATACAGAGGAACAGGACATAGCCAGCGCCTCCACCACAGGTTCCTTCTTCTTCATGGTCTTTCTGCAGGCCATATAGTTGTTGGTAAGCAAAATAGAATAGTCTACTGTAGCACCCAGCTGGATACTGCTTACAATGATGTAGCCCATGTAGACCAGCGTCTCACCAACCAGATAAGGCACCGCCATGTTAATATAAATAGCTGCCTCAATGGGGATCATAACAATGATCGGCACCAGTATGGACTGGAAACTGAACATAACAACGACAAACACACTGATCAGGGACAGCACATTAACTCTTGCATTATCCGCTGTGATGGTAGTCTTAATATCTTCTGTAGAAGGCGTTTCACCTACCACATAAGAATCTTCCGGGTAATATTTCTTTACAATATCCCGGATATCATTGGTATACTCAAAGGCCTTGTCGCTT
>JBNMGK010000122.1:0-7104 GCA_050872205.1 Enterocloster sp. | reverse complement strand
GTTGCCCTGGGAGTTGCGTTTTCCGTCAATTCCAACCTGGGCGTATCTCCGGTCAATTCACTGCCCTATGTGGTAAGCCGGATCCTTGAAAAAGACCTTGGAACCTGTGTAACCGTTATCTTTATCGGCTACATCCTGATCCAGATCCTGCTTTTAAGAAAGGCTTTCCGTCCTCTGGATCTTGCCCAGATTCTCTGTTCCTTTGCCTTCGGCTATTTTGTTGACCTGACCGAAACGCTCTTAGGAACCTTCTGTCTTCCCGGCTATCCAGGACGGCTTGTAATGCTTGCCATCAGCATTTTTTTAGTGGCTTTCGGCATCTGCCTGTATCTGGACACCGACCTGATCGTCATGCCCATGGAAGGCCTTACCGCAGCCATGAACAAGACCATTTTCCCTAAAAAAGCCTTTCACGAGGTAAAGGTAATTCTGGACTGCACCGTAGTTGTCATCGGAATCGTCCTGTGTTTTGTTTTCCTTGGAGAACTTCAGGGAATCCGGGAAGGGACCGTGCTGTGCGCCCTGTTAGTGGGAAAAGTGATGAAGCCTATGCAGAAGGTGTTGGTTCCGGCTATAAAGAGATTTTGCTAAAGATCAATATTTAACCTCCAAAAACATAAAACTCCCAAATCAGATATTTTACTGTTTTGGGAGTTTTTGCTTATCTGTTATTCACTTTTTCTATCAAAAGATTGATCCTTTAGCAGATCTCAGCTCCAGCCGGCATCTTCTTTTCCGGTACCATTAAGGACAGATTTCCTTCTGCGTCTTCTGCGCACAGAATCATGCCTTCAGATACGACTCCGGCTAATTTAGCAGGCTTTAAGTTGGTTACTACCATAACCTTCTTACCTACCATTTCCTCTGGTGAGTAATGAGCCTTGATGCCGCTTACGATCTGGCGGGTCTTGGTTCCGATCTTTACCTGGGAGCAGAGAAGTTTTTTGGACTTAGGTACTGCTTCGCATTTAACGATCTCACCGATCTGGAACTGCAGTTTTGCAAAATCATCGTAGGTGATCTCTGCCTTTGGCTCTAAGTCAATGCCATCATCTTCAGCTGCTTCTTCTGCAGGTTTTGCAGTTTCTGCTGCTGCAGCTGCGTGCATTTCCTCTACTTTTGCCATAACTTCCTTGATATCCATACGTGCAAAAAGGATCTCAGGCTTGTCTGTTACCTTATTTCCTGAAGGATACAGACCGAAGGTATCCATTTCATCCAGCTCTCTCTTCTTTGTATTTAACTGAGCTAAGATCTTTTCAGAAGTCTCAGGCATAAATGCCTCTAACAGGGAAGCGCCGATGGTGATCGCCTCTGTCAGGTTGTAAAGAACAGTTGCAAGGCGGTCTTTCTTAGCCTCATCCTTTGCAAGAGTCCATGGAGTTGTCTCATCAATATACTTGTTGCATCTTCTGAAGATACCGAAGATCTCTGTAATGGCATCTGCCACACGCAGCTGAGCCATCTTTGCATCTACCTTCTTCACTTCATCTAATACAACAGCCTTTAAGTCTTCATCAACAGCTTCTGCAGCGCCCTTATTTTCCACAACGCCGCCAAAGTACTTGTTGCTCATGGAAATGGTACGGTTTACAAGGTTTCCAAGGATATTTGCCAGGTCAGAGTTCATACGCTCTACCATGAGCTCCCAGGAGATAACGCCGTCATTTTCAAATGGCATTTCATGAAGCACGAAGTAACGTACTGCATCTACGCCAAAGAAATCTACCAGAGTATCTGCATAGAGAACATTTCCCTTGGATTTGCTCATCTTGCCATCGCCCTGAAGCAGCCACGGATGACCAAATACCTGCTTTGGAAGCGGCACGCCTAAAGCCATCAGGAAGATCGGCCAGTAAATAGTATGGAAACGGATAATATCCTTACCGATCAGATGCAGGTCTGCAGGCCAGTATTTCTTAAACTGGTCTGTGCTGTTTCCATCGCAGTCATAGCCGATACCGGTAATATAGTTGGTCAGAGCGTCCAGCCATACATAGGTAACATGCTTTGGATCAAAGGTTACAGGAATACCCCAGTCAAAGGTAGTTCTGGATACGCACAGATCCTGAAGTCCTGGAAGAAGGAAGTTGTTCATCATCTCATTCTTTCTGGAAACTGGCTGGATAAACTCAGGATGAGCATTAATATACTCGATCAGCTGAGGTGCGTATTTGCTCATACGGAAGAAATATGCCTCTTCCTTTGCCGGCTTAACCTCTCTGCCGCAGTCTGGGCACTTGCCGTCTACTAACTGGGATGGAGTCCAGAAAGACTCACATGGTGTACAGTAAAGTCCCTCATAAGCGCCTTTGTAGATATCGCCCTGGTCATACAGCTTCTTAAAGATCTTCTGTACCTGAGCTTCGTGGTCAGCATCTGTGGTACGGATAAACTTATCATAGGAAGTATTCATCAGATCCCAGATACGCTTGATCTCACCAGCAGCCTTGTCTACAAACTCCTTTGGAGTAATGCCTGCTGCCTCTGCCTTTTCCTCGATCTTCTGTCCATGCTCATCGGTACCGGTCTGGAAGAACACATCATAGCCCTGGGCTCTCTTATATCTTGCAATACTGTCTGCCAGCACGATCTCATAGGTATTGCCGATATGCGGCTTACCGGAAGCATATGCAATGGCAGTTGTAATATAATACGGTTTTTTCTTACAATCCTGACACATATTTTAAATCCCTCTTTCCAGCCCCTTTTTGGGGCATTCTAATGATGTAAGTATAAGCGTTTACGGGGCTTTCGTCAAGACGCCCTATCTCACATAAGTTGTAATTTTCCTTCATATAATATATAATCGTACTATTCAGACTCATGATTTAAAACAGGAGATCATTTTATGAAACAGCGAACACAAAAATATCTGCATGCCCTCCTGGCACTGGTATTATCCCTGTGCCTTATTACCGGCTGTTCTCTTTTTCCTAATTCCACACCGGAAGCAGAAAAAAATACAGTTTTGGAGACTACTGCAGATACAGCCAATGGCAGCACATTAGAAGATCCTGCTGCCCAGCCAGATAATGCAGCCCTTGCTGCAGCCCAGGAAGCATTTGATCAGTATACGGAAAACCTTTTTAAGCAAGAAGCAGCCCAGTCTCTTCTTACCCTTCACTATACCCTTGCAGATCCGGAAAGCTACGGCATTACCGACTATGACCGGACCCTTGGAACTGCGTTAGCAGAAGATACACGAAAGGATATGGAAGAAGCAAAGCAGATCAGGACAGACCTTGATGCCATGGACACCCGTCTTTTGTCCAAAGACCAGCTGCTTACCTATACCATTCTCTCTTCTTACCTTAATACCATTCTGTCCTCTGATGGATTGGAACTGTACGACCAGCCTTTATCCACCACTCTCGGCATCCAGTCCCAGCTCCCCATTCTTTTATCTGAATATACCTTTTACAGAAAACAGGACATTGACAATTACCTGTCTCTTTTGTCATCCATTGATACCTATTATGACTCTCTCATTGCCTTTGAGACAGAACGGGCCGAAGCAGATCTTGGCATGTGTGATACAGTTATCGACAATATCATCCGCTCCTGCAATGCCTATCTCATTGACGCAGACCACAGCTTTATGGCAGAAACCTTTGCTTCCCGCTTAGATGAAATGGGAGGTCTTTCCGACCAGGAAAAAGCTGATTACAAGGCAAAAAATAAAAAGGCCATCGACGAGCATTTCGTTCCTGCCTACGAAAGGCTCATAAGCGGTCTGGAAGGCTTAAAGGGAAAAGGAACCAATGACAAGGGGCTTTATTACTACCCGGAAGGCCGGAAATATTATGAATATCTGGTAAATGCCAGCACCGGAACCTCTTACAGCGATGTTTCCGCCTTAAAACAGGCCATTAATAAGCAGATGACAAAAGAGCTGGCAGCTGTGAACCAGCTGTTAAATGATGATCCCTCTTTAGGAGATAAACTGGAAACATCTTCCTTTACACTTACAGAGCCAAAAGACATTTTAGAGGATCTGAAAGCCCAGTGCCAGGCAGATTTTCCCCCTGTAAATGACTGTAACTATACCATTAAAAGCGTTCCTAAAACATTAGAAGGCTTTTTAAGTCCCGCCTTCTACCTTACAGTGCCTATTGACCGGCCGGAGGACAATTCCATTTACATTAATAATAAAAGTACAGATTCTGATTCCCTTTACACAACTATGGCCCATGAAGGTTATCCGGGACATATGTACCAGACTCTTTATTTTAACCAGCACAATACCTGTAACCTGCGAAATGTCCTTGATTTCCAGGGCTACACGGAAGGCTGGGGTACTTATGCGGAATATTACGCCTTTAGCTTAAATAATGGTCTTGAGGAGAATATGGGACAGCTTCTGCAGCACAATTCCGCCTTTACACTTGCCCTTTATGCACTCCTTGATATTAATATCCACTACGAAGGCTGGAGTATGGACCAGGTTAATGAATATCTGAACATGTACTTTCAGATTGAAGATCCGGCTGTTATTTCCTCTATTTACTATGAAGTAGTGGAAAACCCGGCCAACTACCTCTCCTATTATACTGGTTATCTGGAGCTGTTAAATATGAAGGAGGAAGCACAGCAGAGACTGGGAAGCAATTTCTCCCTGTTAGAATTCAACCGCTTTATCCTGGATATAGGACCGGCACCTTTCAGTGTGATCCGAAATTATTTTACGCAGTGGTTGATACAAAATAACAGTGGTAGCTAGATTTGTTTGATAATATTATTAATTGTTGTTAAAATGTTGTTAATAACTTTAATATTGTTCTTTTGATATTAAAATCATGTTAATTTTCTGATAATATATTTGACGTAAGATGTCTGATGTGGTATTTTAATTGCATCAGACATCTTATTTATTTTATTACAGTTCAGTCATGCGCTGGTTTGTATGAAAAAGTGTGTTGCAAGCTTGCTTGCATAAGCGCTTTCTCATACAGATCAGCATATGGTGAACCACCATGCTTCTTGTTTTCATGAACATGGAAACAAGAAGATGCCATGACTGAACTGTAACAAATACCTGCATTAAAATCATCTGCTGGCAGACAAGTGAAAACATGCACACAAAGAAGTCGGAAAATGAGATTGGAGAGGGAACTATGAAAGGTATTAAAAAGCTGCTGTCCTATGTCACAAAAGTAGAATATGCCATTATGATCGTTGCATTTATTGCCATGGTAGCTGCCTACTTTGTCGCAGTCATCAACCGCAACTTTATCAAGGCTTCCATGCCATGGACCGAAGAGGTAGCCATGTACAGTATGATCTATATGGCACTGTTAGGCACAGAAGTAGGTCTTCGTGACGACACACAGGTTGCTGTTACCGCCATTATTGAAAAGCTTCGTGGAACCACGAAAAAAGTGGTCTCCATTGCTGAGCAGATCGTGTTAGAGATTTTCACCGCTGTTATGTTAAAGGCCGGCACTGCCTTATTTTTAAAACAGATCCAGACTGGTCAGACAACTCCTGTATTAAAGATTCCTATGTCTGCCATGTATTTCTCTCTGGTACTTACTTTTGGGCTGATCTTACTGATCCAGACTGTGATCCTCGTAGAAAAGATCATGGATTTAAAGAATAAGGAGGCAGAAGCATGAGTGCAGGTATCATCCTTTTTGCAGCGTTTGCTGTATGTCTTATTGTAGGAGTTCCGGTTTCCATTTCCCTTGGAGTGGCTTCCCTCTGCTCCGTAGTATTTGGCGGTCTGTCCGCTTCCTCCACTGTTATCGCACAGCGTATCTTCGGCGGACTGCAGTCCACTTCCATTATGGCCATCGCTTTCTTCGTACTTGCCGGAAACCTGATGACCAAAGGCGGTATTTCCCGCCGTATCGTAAATTTCGCCAACTGCCTGGTAGGCAATGTCCGCGGCGGAATGAGTCTTGCACTGGTTTTAGCCTGCGCTTTCTTCGCAGCTTTATCCGGTTCCGCTCCTGCAACTGTTATCGCTATCGGTACCATGCTTTACAGCGATATGGTAAAGCTTGGCTACCCAGGTGACCGTACAGCCGGACTGTTAGTTGTTTCCGGCGGTCTTGGACCGATCATTCCCCCATCTATCATCATGGTCATCTACTGTACTTTAACAGGCGCTTCTGTTGGAAACATGTTTAAACAGGGCATGCTCATCGGTGTTGTGATCATGCTGGTATTAATGGTTGAGGTTCTCTTCTACGCAAAGAAGGAAAACTGGCCAAAACAGGCTGTAAAGCGCAGTCCTTCTGAGATCTTTAAGATCTTCTTAGATGCTATCCCGGCGCTGATGACCCCTATCATCATCCTTGGCGGTATCTACTCCGGTATGCTCACAGCAACAGAAAGTGCTGCCATCGCCGTTGTATGGGCTGCTATTGCCGGACTGTTTATCTACAAAGAGCTGACTGTAAAAGAGCTGGTTCCCATTTTAAAAGATTCCGCGAAAAGCTCTGCTATGATCTTATTCATCATCGCATCTTCTACCGCTTTCTCCTGGGTATTCACCTTCTCAGGCGCTTCCCAGGCACTGGTAAACGCAGTTATCAGCATGCATTTGAATTCTGCACTGTTCTGCTTCGTAGTTGCCATTATCCTGCTGATCTTCGGTACATTCATGGAAGGAACCGCTATTGCCGTTCTGTTAGTACCAGTTCTCTGGCCAATCGCCCAGAGTATGGGTATTGACGTGATCCATTTCGGCATGATCGTGTGCATCTCCAACGTAGTTGGTACCATGACACCACCAGTTGCAGTAAACATTTTCTCCGCTTCCACCGTATCCGGCCTGAAAATGGGCGATATCGCAAAAGCAGAGATCCCGTTCCTCATTGGATATGTGGCAGTATTCTTCTGCTGTGTATTCTCTGAAACATTCTGTACGTTTTTAATCTGATGAAAAGAAAAATCTGACTGACCTTTTGCAAATTTCGCCTCATCGGTGTGCGTATTTCGCTTGAACCGGTGTGAGCGTATTGCTTCACCGGTGTACGGATACGGATCATCGGTTTAAAGCACATTGGGGTATAGTTTTCTCGTAGTAAAAAATACTTTCGAGAAAGGAGCATACAAGTATGCAAAACTGGACTACAATCCTTGGAATCATAGATG
>JBNMGK010000504.1:0-1387 GCA_050872205.1 Enterocloster sp. | reverse complement strand
TGATGTTCTGCTGCTTATGTGCAGCTACCAAGAGTCTTACTTTTGCTCAGGCATTCAGCCCGTTCAGCGGCACAAACTATTGGCTGTTAGTTGGCGCTCTGGTATTAGGTGCAGCAGTAGCTCACAGTGGATTGTTAAAAAGACTGACATTGTTAGTTATGAAAGCATTCCCTGGAACCTATCTGGGACAGTTTTTAGGAATTACACTTTCCGGTGTTGTTATTTCTCCGTTGATCCCAAGTGGTACAGCAAGACTGGCAGTTGCAGGCCCTGTTACCAAGGAGATCGGACATGAAATGGGTCTGGAAAACCAGACAAAGCCAATGGCAGGTTTATTTGCAGCTTTATATACCGGTTTTAACTGTACAAGCCATGTATTCTTAAGTGCATCCTTTATGTGCTATTCCATGCTGAAATTCCTTCCAGAAGGATACACAGATGTTACATGGACAGACTGGTTTATCTGGGCACTTCCGTGGTCTATCGTTGCTTTAGGACTTACCACCATTGCTACATATTTCTACTACAAACCAACAGAAAAGATCAACTTAAACAAAAACTTTATTGCAAACAAGATCGTTGAACTGGGAACCTGGAATAAGGGTGAGAAGATCACAATGGCAGTTTTAGCTATCTGCCTGGTATTATGGATGACTGAGCGCCAGCACGGTATCAGCTCTGCTATCGTTGCTATGTTAGGTGTATGTGCTCTTATGGGCCTTAAGGTTATGGGCGTGAAAGAGTTCCGTGCAAAAGTAAACTGGGATATCCTGATCTACATCGGCTGTATGTATGAGATCGGCTCTGCACTGACTACCTGGGGCATCACAAAATGGATCGGCGGCGTTTTAGGACCTGTTTTAAATCCATTCCTCAGCAATCCTGTATTATTTGTATTGATCTTTGTTTTATTGGTATACCTTACAAGATTTATCGTTATTTCCTGGTTAGGTGTTATGACTGTATATTCCGTACTCCTTGCTCCTTTAGCAGTTCAGGCGGGTATGCATCCATTTATCCCATGCTTTATCGCATATGTATCTGTAAATGTATTCTTCTTTGATTTCCAGAACCTGCCATATGTATCCGCTATTGGTATTGTAGGCGATATGGTAGATCACAATAAAAACTGCGTGCCTTACGCAATTATCTGGGCAGCTGCAAACCTGATCGCCTGCCTTATCAGTGTTCCTTACTGGAAGATGATCGGTATGCTGTAAAAGCATGGGGAACGTTAAAAGAGAAAGAAAAGAGAGGTAAATGAAAATGGCTGGAATGTTAGATGATGTAAAAGTTCTTGATTTTACTACCAATGCGGCTGGTCCTGTAGCAAGTGCGGAAATGTCTGATTATGGCGCACAGGTTATTAAGATCGAATCTATGAACG
>JBNMGK010000318.1:0-3442 GCA_050872205.1 Enterocloster sp. | reverse complement strand
GATCGGTAAGTCCTTCCGTAACGAGATCACACCTGGTAACTTCACTTTCCGTACCAGAGAGTTTGAGCAGATGGAGCTTGAATTCTTCTGCAAGCCAGGTACTGACCTTGAGTGGTTTGCTTACTGGAAACAGTACTGCATCGACTGGCTGCAGAAATTAGGCATCAAGCCAGATGAAATGCGTGCAAGAGACCATTCTCCAGAAGAACTGTGCTTCTACAGCAAGGCTACTACTGACCTGGAATTCCAGTTCCCATTTGGCTGGGGCGAGCTTTGGGGCATTGCAGACAGAACTGACTATGACCTGACCCAGCATCAGACTGTATCCGGACAGGATATGACTTACTTTGATGATGAGAGCAAGGAAAAATACATTCCATATGTAATCGAGCCTTCACTGGGTGCTGACCGTGTAACCTTAGCATTCCTGTGTGCAGCATATGACGAGGAAGAGATCGGAGAAGGAGATGTAAGAACTGTTCTTCACTTCCACCCGGCTCTGGCTCCTGTAAAGGTAGGTGTTCTGCCACTGTCCAAGAAGTTAAATGAAGGAGCAGAAAAGGTATATGCAGAACTGAGCAAGTACTTTAACTGTGAATTCGATGACAGAGGAAACATTGGTAAGCGTTACAGAAGACAGGATGAGATTGGTACTCCATTCTGCGTAACCTATGACTTCGATTCCGAAGAAGACCATGCAGTAACTGTACGTGACAGAGATACCATGGAGCAGGTTCGTATTCCGATCGCTGAGTTAAAGGATTACTTTGCTGACAAGTTTATGTTCTAATTTAGATTTAATTTAAACTTTAAATTAAAAATGCCCGTTTTCCTGTTAAGGGGAAGCGGGCATTTTGCTATGCATATCGAGAACGCGCCGGTGACGCGTTCACTGATTTTAGAATGATTTTATAAACGTAAACAAATAAGTGTGTTATACTGGTAGTATTATAAATTGTCTGTGCAAACAGGCATTGGAGGTCCTTACTTATGAAACTAAAGACCCGCTTGGCGGTTGCATTTATGATTATTACCATTGTTCCCATGCTTCTTATTTTTGTGTCCTTTTTCGCCATCAATGATCACCAGGCACGTTCCTTCACAAAAGAGTATGGCCTGACGGAACAGGTAGATCTTTTAAATGGCAATTCTACCCAGGTATTTAACCGTCTGACCCGCCGTGTGCAGCAGGTGATCCGGGAAGAACTGGATAAGAAGCCGGAATTATATGAAGATACAAGCCACTTAGATGAGGTGAACGCAGAACTTCAGAAGCATTATGCCTATCTGGTAGTGCGCAAAGGGACCGATATCATCTATTTTGGTGATACAGATGAAGAAAATAAGTCCCAGCTGTGTGAGCAGCTGCCGGAATTTGATATCCTTCAGGGAGACTTAGAAGGAGGTATCTACTTAGACGGGGAGAGCCAGCATCTGGTAAAGCAGATGGATTTTCAGTTCCCGGATGAGACAGAAGGAAGCGTATTTATTATTTCCAATGTAGATGATCTGCTGCCGGAAGTAAAATCCATGATCAAGGAAATGCTCTTTTTGGGTGTTATGATCCTTCTGATCGCTGGAATTACCCTGACTTTCTGGGTGTACCAGTCTATTTTAAGCCCGTTAAACAAGCTTCAGGAGGCTACGAAGAAGATCCGTGACGGAAATCTGGAATTTACCCTGGATGTGGACGCAGACGATGAGATCGGCCATTTGTGCCAGGACTTTGAAGAAATGCGTATGCGCTTAAAAGAAAGTGCAGAGGAAAAAGTCCAGTATGATAAAGAAAGCAAAGAGTTGATCAGCAATATATCCCATGATTTAAAGACCCCGATCACGGCTATTAAAGGCTATGTGGAAGGTATTATGGACGGAGTGGCATCCTCACCGGAAAAGCTGGATAAATACATCAGGACCATTTATAATAAAGCTAATGACATGGACCGTTTGATCGATGAGCTGACCTTTTATTCCAAGATCGATACCAACAAGATCCCATATACATTCTCCAAGATCAATGTTTCCCAGTATTTCAGGGACTGCGTGGAAGAAGTGGGACTGGATATGGAAGCCAGAGGCATTGAGCTGGGATATTTTAACTACGTAGATGAAGATGTGGTAGTTATTGCCGATGCAGAGCAGATGAAGCGAGTGATCAATAATATTATCAGCAATTCTGTGAAATATCTGGACAAGAAAAAAGGCATTATCAATATCCGTATCAAGGATGACGGGGATTTCATCCAGGTTGAGATCGAGGACAATGGAAAGGGCATTGCAGCAAAGGATCTGCCAAATATCTTTGACCGGTTCTACCGCACTGACTCTTCCAGAAATTCTTCCCAGGGCGGAAGCGGCATTGGTCTGTCCATTGTGAGAAAGATCATCGAAGACCATGGCGGCCGTATCTGGGCTACCAGTAAAGAAGGCATTGGAACAGAGGTACACTTTGTTTTAAGAAAATATCAGGAGGTTGTACAGGAATGAGTAAAATACTGATCGTAGAGGATGAGGAAAGCATTGCAGAGCTGGAAAAGGATTATCTGGAGCTGTCAGGCTTTGATGTAGAGATAGAAAATAATGGTACAGACGGCTTAGAGCGGGCGTTAAAAGAGGAATATGACCTGCTGATCCTGGATCTGATGCTTCCTGGTACAGACGGTTTTGAAATCTGCCGCCGGGTACGTGAGGTGAAAAATACTCCTATCATCATGGTTTCCGCAAAGAAAGAAGATATTGATAAGATCCGTGGCCTGGGCCTGGGAGCAGATGATTATATCACTAAGCCATTCAGCCCAAGTGAAATGGTAGCCAGAGTAAAAGCCCATATGGCAAGATATGAGCGACTGGTGGGAAGCGGCCAGCCGGCAAATGAGATCATCGAGATCCGCGGCTTAAAGATCGACAAAACAGCCAGAAGAGTGTGGGTAAACGGGGAAGAAAAGACCTTTACAACAAAGGAATTCGATTTACTTTCCTTCCTGGCACAAAATCCAAACCACGTATTTACAAAAGAGGAGCTTTTCTCCAAGATCTGGGATATGGAGTCCATTGGAGATATTGCTACTGTAACTGTGCATATTAAAAAGATCAGGGAGAAGATCGAGTTTAATACTGCAAAGCCTCAGTATATTGAGACTATCTGGGGCGTGGGATACAGGTTTAAGATCTAGTGAGTGCAGGGAAAAACAAGCGGCTGCGAAGCACTAAAAAGCAAGTATCGTCCTCGAACGTTAAAAATATCACAAGAGGGGAGGTAAAATATGAAAACAATCGGGTTGATCGGCGGTATGAGTTAGGAAAGTACGATCCCTTAGTACCGGATCATAAATGAAGAAGTAAAGGAAAAATTGGGAGGACTGCATTCAGCAAAGATCATTCTCTACAGTGTTGAATTTGATGAGATAGAGAAGTGTCAGTCTGAAAACAGATGGGAAGAAAG
>JBNMGK010000134.1:0-6606 GCA_050872205.1 Enterocloster sp. | reverse complement strand
GAAGGAAGCGGATGAAAAATCACCAGAACAGGGAATGCGTATCGACTACATCTGGCATTGGGGAGATATTAATATAGAAGAGTCCCGTGTTTTATGCAATGGGAAAAGAGAACCGGTGGTTTCCGATCACTATGCAGTTATAGTAGAAACCGGTATATAGAACAGGCATTAAAAACAGGGAAAGAGGAGCGTAAATACAGTGAACAGAACAGCAGGAATACTTTTATCCATATCCAGTCTGCCGTCAAAATACGGCATCGGCTGCTTTTCAAAAAGTGCCTATGAATTTGCCGACTGGTTAAAGGAGGCGGGGCAGAGCTACTGGCAGATCCTTCCTTTAGGACCAACCAGCTATGGGGACTCTCCCTACCAGTCATTTTCTACTTATGCAGGAAATCCTTATTTTATCAGCTTAGAAGACCTGATTGAAGAAGGTGCTCTTACAGAAAAGGAATGTGAAAAACTGGAAACAGAGTCCAAAGAAGGGACCATCGACTATAAAAAGCTGTATGAGGACCGGTATCCCATTTTGCGGAAAGCTTATGAGCGCAGCAACATCAGTGAAAATCCGGATTACCAGCAGTTCCTTGCAGAAAATGAATGGTGGCTTTCTGATTATGCCCTTTTTATGGCAGTAAAAGACCGGTTTGAGGGGAAGCCATGGACGGAGTGGGCAGAAGATATCCGTCTTCGCTATGGTTATGCCATGGATTATTACAGAAGAGAGCTGTATTTTGACATAGAATTTCAGAAATACCTGCAGTTTACATTTTACAAGCAGTGGAATAAATTAAAGGCCTATGTAAACAGTCTGGGGATCCGCATGATCGGAGATATCCCTATTTATGTGGCTATGGACAGTGCAGATGCCTGGGCGAATCCTTCTTTGTTTCAGCTGGATGAAAAAAATGTGCCATATGCAGTAGCCGGCTGCCCGCCGGATGGTTTTTCTGCTACAGGCCAGCTTTGGGGAAATCCGTTGTACCGCTGGGAATACCACAGACAGACTGGATATGAATGGTGGTTAAAGCGGCTGTCCCACTGTTTTAAACTGTATGATGCAGTGCGCATCGACCATTTCAGAGGTTTTGATCAGTATTATTCCATTCCCTATGGAGCAGAAAATGCAATAGAAGGACACTGGGAACAGGGACCGGGGATCGATCTTTTTAACCGGGTGCGTCAGGTGTTAGGAGAAAAAGAAGTGATTGCGGAAGACCTTGGCTATGTAACGGATTCTGTGCGAAAACTGGTCCATGACAGCGGTTTTCCGGGAATGAAGGTACTGGAATTTGCCTTTGATTCCAGAGATTCAGGATGTGCCAGTGATTATCTGCCTCACAATTATCCGGAAAATTCTGTAGCTTATACAGGAACTCATGATAATGAAACCCTTGCAGGCTGGTTTGACAGTATTACAAAAAAAGAACAGGATATGGTGCGGGATTATCTGTGCGACCATTACACACCAAAAAAATATCTGTATAAGTGCTTAAACAGTCTGGTAATGCGGTCTAAGGCAGCTCTCTGTGTGATCCCTATGCAGGACTATCTGGGGCTGGATAATCGTTACCGTATGAACAAGCCTTCTACAGTAGGAGAAAACTGGAAATGGCGTCTGAAAAAAGGAGAGCTGACGGACCAGCTAAAAGAAGAGATTCGTGGCATGACCCGCAGATATGGACGTTTAAACGGTCAATGATCTGTGCTTTGTTTGTTTTTTAACAGAAACATAAGTAATTGAGAAAGAAAATTACTTGCAATGTTTTTCGCATATGCGTATAATAAAAACAGAAACAGCCCGAATGAGCTGTTTCTGTTATGTTTACCAAGCATATTGGGAACGCACCAGCGGTGCGTTTGCTGATTACATATCAAAAATGAAACTGTTAAAAAAATCACAACAAAGAGGAGAAAGCCAATGAGAGGAGTAGAGACCCGTATTCAGGAGATCCGCCACAGAATTTTCAGAGAAGTAGCCCGTATGGCTTATCATACCGAATGGCCGGTAGACAAGCGTATTGAAGAGCTTCCATATAAGATCATTCCGGGAGAAGTTGGAAACTTCCGTAATGACGTATTCTTAGAGAGAGCCATTGTAGGAGAGAGACTGCGTCTGGCAATGGGACTTCCATGCCGCAATGCATCTGAGCATGCGCCGGTTTCTGACAATATTGAAGCAGCAGACAGAGCAGAGACCTATTATACACCGCCTCTGATCAATGTTATCAAATTTGCATGTAACGCCTGCAGAGAGAAGAGAGTTCATGTTACAGACGGGTGTCAGGGATGTTTAGCTCATCCTTGCGTAGAAGTCTGTCCAAAGGGAGCTGTTACTCTGGATCGTACCACAGGACGCTCCCATATTGATGAAGACAAATGTATCAAGTGCGGAAAGTGCGCAACTGTATGTTCTTACAATGCCATTATCGTTCAGCAGAGACCATGTGCTGCAGCCTGCGGTATGGATGCTATCTCTTCTGATGAAAATGGAAAGGCAGACATTGATTACGATAAGTGCGTATCCTGCGGACAGTGTCTTGTAAACTGCCCATTCGGCGCTATTGCAGACAAGTCCCAGATCTTCCAGACTATCCGTGCCATCCAGTCTGGCGAGCGTGTATACGCGGCAGTAGCTCCTGCATTTGTAGGACAGTTTGGACCAAAGGTAACTCCCGGAAAACTGAGAGCAGCGATGAAGAAGCTGGGCTTTGCCGATGTATTTGAGGTAGCTATCGGTGCTGACCTCTGTGCAGCACAGGAGGCACAGGACTTCTTAGACGAAGTACCGGAGAAGCTTCCATTTATGGCAACCTCCTGCTGTCCAGCATGGTCTGTAATGGCAAAGAAGGTATTCCCCAAATATGCAAACTGCATCTCCATGGCACTGACTCCTATGACCTTAACTGCAAGACTGATCAAAAAGCAGCATGAGTCTGCAAAGGTTGTATTTATCGGACCTTGTGCAGCAAAGAAGCTGGAAGCTATGCGTACCAGCATTCGAAGTGATGTGGACTTCGTACTGACCTTTGAAGAAATGGCTGGAATTTTCGATGCAAAGCATGTAGATATTGAAAACATTGAAGAGGATCCAAACGGTGTCAATGATGCTTCCACAGACGGAAGAAACTTTGCTGTTGCAGGCGGTGTAGCAACTTCTGTTAAGGATGTCTTAAAAGAGCTGAGACCAGATATGGAAGTTAAGATCGCAAATGCGGAGGGATTAAAGGAATGCCGCCAGCTGTTAAAACTTGCAACCTTAGGCAAATATGACGGCTATCTGTTAGAGGGAATGGCATGTCCAGGCGGCTGTGTAGCCGGTGCAGGAACTATGCAGCCTGTTAAAAAGTCCCAGGCAGCAGTTAATATTTATGCTTCCAAAGCAAACCATAAGAACTGTAATGAGACAGAATATGTAAAAGAGCTGGATAAACTGGTGGATTAGTGGTTGTTTTAAATTACGTTTTCCAGTATAATAATAAGTGATTTTGGTAACTAAAAACACTGTTTTCCTGATGGTGATGAAAAGAGGCCTGTGTATCAGACCTGCTTACCAGAAGGAAAGCAGTGTTTTTTGCTTTAGATACCGCGTATTTACATAGGCAATGGGAGACTGCGAAGCGGGAAAGACTCCGGATGGGGGTAAACAAACATACAAATGACAGACAAAAAACAAACGATACTCATTGTAGATGATTCAGAAATGAACAGGGACATACTGGCAGAGATGTTAGGAAGTGCCTATAGGATCATGGAAGCGGAGGATGGCCTGGAGGCAGTAGATATCCTTCAGCGGCATATGACAGACATTGACCTGATCCTCCTTGATATTATGATGCCGGGAATGGATGGCTTTGAGGTGCTTGATTTTATGAAGCACAGCCATATGACAGAGGTGATACCGGTCATTATGATCTCTTCAGAAAGTTCCTCTTCTTATATTGAAAAGGCATACGAGCTGGGGGCTGCCGATTATATTAACCGTCCCTTTAATGCAGCTATTGTAAGCCGGAGAGTTATCAATACGCTGATGCTGTATGCCAAGCAGAAACGTCTGGTACAGATGGTGGCGGACCAGGTATATGCAAGAGAAAAGAACAACGATATGATGGTCAATATCTTAAGCCACATCGTTGAATTCAGAAACGGGGAAAGCGGCCAGCATATTCGCCATATCCATGTGGTAACAGAGATCATGCTCCAGCACCTGCAGAAAAAGACCACAAAATATCCTATGAACCAGGAAGATATCGTCCGTATTGCTACAGCATCTGCCCTTCATGATATAGGAAAAATCAGCATTCCTGATTCTATTTTAAATAAACCGGGAAAGCTGACAAATGAAGAATACGCTATTATGAAGACCCATTCTATGGTTGGGGCAGAGATGCTGGATGCTTTGACGGAATATAAGGATACGCCTTTTGTGCAGACAGCTTATGAGATCTGCCGCTGGCACCATGAACGCTATGACGGAAGAGGTTATCCTGATGGTTTAAAGGGAGAAGAGATACCTATTTCCGCCCAGGTAGTTTCGGTTGCTGACGTATATGATGCCCTTACCAGTGAACGGTGTTATAAAAAAGCATTTTCCCATGAAAAAGCCATGGAGATGATTGCAAATGGAGAGTGCGGGCAGTTTAATCCCCTGCTTTTAGAATGTTTCAGGGAAGCTTCTGATGAGATCCATGAAAAGCTGTATGAAAACCCCATGGGTAAGACCAGTGACAAGCAGCTTTACAGCGTGGTAGAGGAGATCCTGGAGCACAAGGAGATCGGGGAAAGCTCTTATTCCGGCAACCGCCTGGAGCGCAATCAGGAACGGACCGCATTCTTTAATATCTGGAGCAATGAACTTCGCTTTGATTATAACAGCAGTACAGGAATGCTTTATTTCTCTGACTGGGGAGCAGCTCTTTTAGGTCTGGATAAGAGCAATATCGACCTGGAAAAAGAGAAACAGCTTCTGGAAGCTGTAGTAGATATTGATCCACTGATCCAAAAGATCAAAGAGAAAAAGCCGGAAGACGGTGCCTTTATTACAGATGTAGATGTCCACAGTCCAGAAGGGCCGGTGACCTATCAGCTGGTCGCAAAATCTCTCTGGACAAAGGATGAAAAACCCACCTATATGGGAACGGTTGGCGTCGCTACTATAAAAAATGGCAAAAAAATGGGGGGGGGGGCGACAAAATGAACCGCAAAGAGTTAGACGATATGGTTGCCCAACTGAATAAAGTATTTGATATCGTCCGTCTTGTAGATGTAGAAAAGACAAAGGTGGTTATGCCAGAACAGTCCCATGCCTGTTATGCAGTGTGGAAGAGAAACTGCCGTTGTGCCAACTGTATTTCCGCAAGAGTGGTTTCCCAGAAGCGGCAGCTTACAAAAATCGAATTTGTAGATACGGATATTTATCTTGTGATCTCCCAGTATGTAGAGGTAGAGGGAAAAGAATATGCCCTTGAAATGGTCACAAGACTGCGGGATGAACTGATGCTTGGGGCTTATGGCCGCAGTGAGCTGATCAACCGCATTGAGCAGTATAACAACCGGGTCTACAGGGATCCGCTTTCCAAAGCATACAACCGTCAGTATTATGAAGATCAGATCTGCCATATGGGTCATATGGACGGTGTGGTTATGATTGATGCAGATAATTTTAAGAAGATTAATGATGAATATGGACATCAGGTGGGAGATAAGGCCTTAAGCGCCTATGCACAGGGAATCTTTTCTGTTGTGCGCAGTACAGATATTTTGATACGGTATGGCGGAGATGAATTTGTCCTTTTGATGCCCAATGTGCCGAAAGGAACATTTATCCAGAGACTTGACATGATCCGTCAGGCTGTTTATGCTACGAAAGTAGAAGAATATCCCCAGATCCAGTTATCGGTAAGTGTGGGAGGCGCTTATGGAATGGATATGGTAGAAGATGCCATTGCAGTGGCAGATAAAGAAATGTATAAAGCGAAAAAGACGAAAAACAGTGTATCTGTTTACGAAGGAGGAACGCAGTCATGAATTTAAAAGAGTGTTATGATAAAATGGGAGCCGATTATGATGATGTATTATCCAGATTAAGAAGTGAGGTGCTGGTACGCAAATTTGCTTTAAAGTTTCTGGACGATGACAGCTACGCAAATTTAAAAGAAGCTCTGGCAGCCGGAAATGCCCAGGATGCGTTCCGTGGTGCCCATACCTTAAAGGGTGTTGCCCAGAACCTGGGCTTTGGACCTTTATATAAGGCAGCAGCAGAGGTAACAGAGGTTTTAAGACCTACAGAGTCAGGCGCTGGTGATATGGAAAAGGCAGCCAAAATGATGCCTGCAGTAGATGAAGAATATGCGCGCACCATAGCTGCCATTAAAGGGCTGTCATAAAGGAAGTTTTACCGTAAATTTAGATCCAAGGTCCGGCTGGCTGGTCACTTTAATAGTGCCGCCACAGAGACTGAGGATCTTTTTTACTAATGCCAGGCCAAGTCCGTTTCCTTCCATGCTGCGACTGCCTTCTGCCTGGTAAAATTTGTCAAAAATATGTTTCTGTATTTCTTCACTCATTCCAATGCCATTATCGGCAATATCCACAGATATATAAGAG
>JBNMGK010000392.1:0-2481 GCA_050872205.1 Enterocloster sp. | reverse complement strand
CTTTAACAGGCAGGAAACATAAGACTTTGTGCTGGAAGCATCTGCTGTGGAGTTAGCCAGTTTTACCAGCTCGAAAATAGCGGATACAGCGTCTGCTGTGTTAAAGTCATCTTCCATGGCTGCCTCGAATTTTTCACGCAGCTTCTGTACCTCTGCCATCTTTTCCTGCTCTGCGCAGGTCTCTGCATTGCCTTCTGCCTTTGCATCCAGCTCTTTTAAGCGGTCTACTGCTGTAAGGATACGCTCTAAACCGTTCTTAGAAGCTTCCATAAGCTCTGCACTGAAGTTGATCGGGCTTCTGTAGTGTGCGCTTAACATGAAGAAACGCAGTACCTGCAGATCGTATTTTTCAGCAATATCACGAACAGTAAAGAAGTTTCCAAGGGATTTGGACATCTTCTTATTGTCAATATTTAAGAAGCCATTGTGCATCCAGTAGTTTGCAAAGGTCTTATCATTTGCGCACTCACTCTGTGCGATCTCATTTTCATGGTGTGGGAAGATCAGGTCTTCGCCGCCTGCATGGATATCGATCTGGTCTCCCAGATAGTGCTTTGCCATAACAGAGCACTCAATATGCCAGCCTGGACGGCCCTGGCACCATGGAGACTCCCAGTAAGGCTCTCCTTCTTTTTTCGGCTTCCATAATACGAAGTCGTTTGGATCTTCCTTTACTTCTTCACCGCTTACCTTTAATTCACGGAAACCGGACTGAAGTTCGTCTAAGTTCTTGTGGGATAATTTTCCGTATTCTTTAAAGGATTTTACCTTGAAATATACAGTTCCGTCATCTGCAACATAAGCGTGGCCCTTGTCGATGAGGGTCTGGATCATGGTAAGCATGCCCTGGATCTCCTGAGTAGCATGTGGATTTACAGTAGCAGGCTTTACATTTAATGCTGCCATATCCTTTTTGCACTCTTCAATGTAGCGCTTGGAAATGACTTCTGCATCTACGCCTTCTTCATTTGCCTTCTTAATGATCTTGTCATCTACGTCAGTGAAGTTGGATACATACTGTACATCGTATCCCTTGTACTCAAAATAACGGCGTACTGTATCAAATACGATCATGGGTCTTGCGTTTCCAATGTGGATCAGATTGTAAACAGTAGGTCCGCACACATACATTTTCACCTGTCCCGGTGTTAATGGGACAAATTCTTCTTTTCTTCTTGTGAGAGTATTAAAGATCTTCATAATTTCTCCTCGTTTCTGCGATTTTTCATACGCATGTTTGTTTATGTTTATCCCTGTTTATCGCTTAAATGTTACTTCTGAGGACTACAGCAGCCGCCACAGCCGCCGCAGCCTTCATTTACTATCTTATTATCATAACAGTAATCAGCCACTTCCGTCAATAATGTAATTGCCTGGGAGGAAATTCCTTCCCCGGTTCCTGTAAAGCCAAGGCCTTCTTCTGTAGTAGCTTTCACACTGACTCTTGAAACATCCAGATGTAAAGCTTCTGCAATATTCTCTGCCATTTTCGGGCGGTAATTTAATAATTTTGGACGCTGAGCAATGATCGTGGCATCAATATTTTCCACTACGTAGCCCTTTTCTTCCAGCAGTTCTCCTACTTTTTTCAGCAATTCAATACTGGAAATGCCCTCATATTCTGGATCTGTATCTGGAAAATGCTGACCAATATCCCCTAAGGCTGCTGCCCCTAAAAGAGCATCCATAACAGCATGAACAAGGACATCCGCATCGGAATGTCCTAAAAGTCCTTTCTCGTATGGAATCTCTACACCGCCAAGGATCAGTTTTCTTCCTTCTACCAGTTTGTGTACGTCATATCCCTGTCCAATCCTCATGTGTTTTTATCTCCTTTATAACTGATCTATATAAAATGCTTTTTGTCCGGCTGACCTTTGATCAGAACATCATCCGCACTTTCCGCGGGATACATTCTGCCTGTATATCATTTACATTGCCGCATACTTCTCCGTCTACATGGACCGGAAGGGGGGCATCTGTATGTATCCTTACTTCCCGGCATTCGTAGGTTCTGGTTCCTTTATAACGTTTTTTCCTGCCTGTCATGGCACCTAAAAGGAGGGGGATCAGCTTCATACGGTTGGAATGGCTGACTACGCAGATATTCATCAGCCCATCTTTTCCGTCTGCCTTTGGGGCAAAGACAAAACCGCCGCCCTCTGAAGGCTGGATGTGACAGGATATAAACAGGATATTATTAAATTCTACCCGTTTTACACCATCTAAAACAATGTATCCCCTGGAAGAACGGCATTTAAAAAACTGGCCGATCCCAAGGAGCAGATAAGAAAGCCTGCGAAAACCCATATGACCTAAACGGCTGCGAAGTCTGGAGTCAAGTGCCGCCTGACAGACAGCCGCATCAAAACCGATCCCGGCACTGACCAGGAAACGTCTGTGAAATGGTTCTCCTTTTCCATAGGAAAGAACACCATAATCGATCATGGAAAAATGTCGTGGGTAAAGCTGTTTTTTCAG